>DBHP01000034.1:14240-30818 GCA_002295705.1 Candidatus Neomicrothrix sp. UBA825
TCTGGCATATCTTGGAAGGGGCTACGCAACCGGTAGGGCCCTTGAACGTAGTTGACGGAGAGGCCAGATATTCGTGACGATAGCCACGTTGATTGGCTAGTTATTGCTTGAGTAGCGAAAGTCCTCCCGTGATAGCTATGCCTCATTGCCAGAATCTCATTGGAGTTTCGGTAGCTTGTAGCGAGCATAAGAGCTGTGTCATTTGCTTCACTACCTGATGTCGTGAAGAAGACGCGTGCATCGGGGATTCCCGATTCTGCCCCTATTTCTTCTGCCAATTCAATCATGGGTTCACTTAAATACAGCGTGCTTGTGTGGAGAACTTTTGAAGCCTGCGATTGAATTGCTTCCGTTACGGCTGGATGGTTATGCCCAATCATTGTTGTGAGAACACCACCAAAGAAGTCAAGGTACTGGTTCCCCTCTACATCCCACACATAGCTGCCTTCTCCCTTGTCGATTGATATAGGTGAGGTATATAAGGGATTCAAATAGGGGGCCATAATGGCCTTATATCTGTGATGGAGTGAATCGTTTGTTGTCATTGTTAATCCTGGATTCCTATATATGAGGATATTAAAGGCATGAGAGATTTACGTAGATTTTGCCGTAAGTTTTCGCCTACTTTCCAAGTTTAGCTTCGATCCATTCTGCTATTCCTTCTTGGTCAACTGGACCTATGACATGATCCGCAACGGTTTTCACTTTCTGAGATGATTGACCCATGGCCAAACCTGTTCCCGCCCAACTGAGCATTTGGAGGTCATTCATTCCATCACCGAAAGCAATTACTGATTCCTTCTTTATTTGTAGATATCCTGACAACCACGCAAGACATGTGCCTTTCCCGCTACCCGAAGGAACAATCTCAATCATAGGCAGACCGGAGTAGACAACGTCTACACGTCGGTCATGGATGATGCTACTTATAGTGGTGAATAACTCTTCTAGTTTGTCAACATAATTGGGGTGGTAGATTAGGAGGTCGCGAACGTTGACGGTTAAAGCATCCATAATGTCGCTGACGACTCGGTCAGGCGCTATTTCAATTCCAGGCACCAAACCATCAATGACTTTTGGCTCTGCATATAGTTCACTTCCTATCCCTGCCCCGATTGAAACTCCAGTCACTGAAGTACGAATGGTTTCGACTAAATTCCCTACGAGATCCTCAGGAATTTCCTCGGTGTATAGGCACCGGCCGTCTCGGTCATAGGCTTCCAGTCCATTTGTGCAAATCGCGTATTCTATTTCAGGAATAGCTTCCATTACTAGATCAAGTTCACTCCAACTTCGACCGGTAGCCAGAGTGATCGTTGCTCCTTGGTCAGAAGCAGACGCTATAGCTCTAATAGTTCGTTGGGTTAGCTCTCCGTAGCTATTGAGAAGAGTTCCGTCGACATCAAAGGCGAAAAGTGAATTTTTGAAAATCATATTAATATCCAGCTTTCATCTGAGATCTGGAGGAATCATTTCTCCATGTGCTTTTATCATTTCATCAACCATTGACCAGATTTGTTCGAGGCTCAGTTCAGCTGATGTTCGTGGATCTAACATAGCAGCATGATAGATGTGATCCTTACTCTTTTCTAGAACAGCTCGGACAGTTAAGGACTGAACATTTATGTTTGTTTGGATGATTGCCGCTATATGTGGAGGTAATTTACCTACCTTTTGAGGGTGTACTCCAGAGCCGTTCACTGTACACGGCACTTCAACGCACGCCTCTTTAGGAAGGTTTGTGATGAATCCCATGTTCATGACATTCCCGTTAAAAGTGCGTTCTTGCCCTGTTTCTATACTGTCAATTATTCCGGCCCCATATTCATTACTCTTTTGCGATTCAAATTTAGTGTCAGGATTTTCAAGTTTGTCTCGCAGCGAAACCCATTCTGCTATTTGTTCCTCACATCGCCTTGGGTACTCATCGAGGGGTATTGAGAATTCATTAAGAAGATCCTCTCGCCCACTTTTTATGAACCATGGAACGTACTCTGCGAAATGTTCACTTGATTCCGTTACGAAGAATCCGGTGCGTCGAAATACCTCATATCGCACAGCATCGGATAAGGAGACAGATTTTGAAACTCTTCTGTATGGGATCTGACCCTTGGACCGTTCCCGTAGCCGAGGGTACAGGTCAATTTTTTCCAGATCTGCTTCTTTTTCAAGTTTCAGAAAGAACGACATGTGATTTATTCCTGCGGCTACATAATCTAAATCTGTCTCTGGAATTTCTAGATCGCGAGCGAGTTGTGCAGCCGTGTGCTGGACACTATGGCATAAACCGATGGTCTGTATGTTCGATGATTCCGCAATGGCCCAGCACAGCATAGCCATTGGGTTTACATAATTTAGCAATAAGGCATCGGGGCAGCGAACTTCCATTTCTTTAACTACTTGCAGCATCACCGGAATAGTTCGAATAGCTCGCATGATGCCACCTATTCCGAGCGTGTCTCCGATAGTTTGACGTAATCCGTATCGCTTAGGAATCTCAAAATCAATTACAGTAGACGGTTTATAACCGCCGACTTGGAACATGGTGATGACATAGTCAGCTGCGTCAAGAGCCTCTCTGAGATCCAATGAAGTTGATATAACTGCATTAGTATCAAGTTGTGCTTGAATGCTGTTAGCAACCAGTGCAGTTGTCTGTAAACGACCATTATCAATGTCGTGTAGCATGATTTCGGAGTGACATAAGTCAGGCAGGGAGAGAATATCTGTAAGAAGATTCTGAGCGAATACCGTACTGCCTGCTCCGACAAAAACTATTTTAGGCATCAACTCAATTTAGACGAGTTAGCTACATGGAGGAATTCCTTAGTTCTTCATTTTATTTCTGACGCAGATGCTGAAGAATAGGAATGTGAACGTTTCTAACTCTGATCATGTGGGAAAGATCTCGGATGGTTTCCAAAAGCAATTTGGTTCTGGTCCAGACATAATTGTGCGTTGCCCCGGAAGAGTTAATCTAATTGGCGAACACACAGACTACAACGACGGATTTGTCCTTCCGATGGCGTTGCCCTTTGAAACGTTAATTGCTGCTTCTTCGTCAGAAGATGCCCAAATGAAACTTATTTCCGAAGAATTTGGACCAGCACATTTCTCTCTCGAAGATAACCCTATGGGCACATCGGGTTGGGGTAGATACATCCACGCAATCGGAAGCCTTCTAGCGCAATCCAATGGGGGCCTATTGGGCTGGAATGGATATATTTGCTCCACTATCCCTATTGGAGCAAACTTATCGTCCTCTGCGGCCTTGGAAATCGCAGCCGGCATGGTGTTCAAACATCTTGGGAAGCTAGAAATAACACTGACAGAGATTGCTTTAATTGGACAGCGTGTAGAGAATGAGTTCATTGGTGTGCGTTCTGGAATAATGGACCAAATTGCCTGTGCTCTTTCGCAACGCGACACTGCGTTACTACTTGATTGCCATACCTTGCAAACCTCAATGGTTTCTATCCCTGAAGATGTAGCAGTGGTGATTATGGATACTGGCACAAGAAGAGAGTTAAGATCATCAGAATATAATAAAAGACGGGAAAGTTGTGAATCTGCTGCTTTAGATCTTGGAGTGCCATCACTGCGTAATGCGTCACTTGATGACATCACAAACCTATCTAATCAAACTCTTAGACGCAGAGCTCGTCACGTAGTTAGTGAAAATAAGCGTGTTCTCAATACAGTCAAGGCATTTTCCACAGGCGATTTACTAACTGCTGGACAACTCTTCACTGATAGCCATTTAAGCCTTCGAGATGACTATGAGGTGTCGGGACCTGCATTAGACAGAATTGTAGAGGTGTCTTTAGGTGCCCCAGGTTGTTTCGGGGCACGTATGACCGGCGGGGGTTTTGCCGGATCAGCATTGGCTCTTGTTGCTCGTGATGAGGTCAATAATTTCTGCAAGTTCGTCAAAGCAAATTTCACAGCACCTAGAACACAACCAGCTGAAACTTCAGTAATGCTTTACGTAGTTGAAGCGTGCGACGGTGTTTCAGTTTTGTAAGACCTAATTAAGTAAGTCAAGCCCGTTTACGTATCCTTCTGGGCCAATTATCTCAGGTGGTAAGGAAGTTCCATCTGGATATCCTATCTCCACAAATAAGGCTGACCCTTGGCATAGTGATTGGAGTCCTATATCTGCATAAATGCATGACCAGCCGAAAGATCCTACTCTTCCTCGAGTCTCGCCATCATCCATAGTTCCGATAATCGTCTCTGCCGTGAGATTTTCATATCCGATCTCGGAATATAGGTCATAGATATCAAGCATCGTTGCCCAACCGAGACCGGTGAAGGAGGCATCTGTAGCTTCGGGTGAATATTTCTCCAATAGCCCATCCGTTCGGTCAAATTCGTCCCAGACTTCATCAGGTGCCCAAACTTCACGATCGGTATAGCCACCTTTATGGATGTAGCTGCCAACCATTAGCTCACCGACTTCTGCATAAATATCTTCCGTGTCACATGTTGCGCTGTAGAACATGCTCTCCGCTGGTATCCCTAACTGGTTTGCCGCTCTAATCACAGGAACACATTCATTGCCTGCCGCAAGGAGCATAACAAGATCAGCGTTCGCTGCGTTTGCCTGACTTACTGGCGGAATTGCATCTGTCAGAGGAATGGGTACATCAATAGCTTCATATTCAATCCCGTAGGCATCAAATATAGGAGCAAGGCCTGAGTCCATAGCGGCAGTAGCTGCAGGGTTCTGGTTCACAAGAACTGCAACTTTACTTACCCCAAGGTCTTCGGCTACGAATCGTGCGGCGGCAGAATACACTTGTACGCTACCCCCATTAAAGTATCGGGCGTTTGGTTGGTTATAGTCACCGGCGAATAGAGGCAAGCCCCCTATCACTGGTGTTTCTCCCATAGTTCCATAGAAATCGAATGCAACTGTCCAAATATTCACTCCGTTTATGACTGATACTAAGTCACTGGTAGCAAGTTCCTGAGCGCATTCTTGTGCGGCAGGGACACTATTTTGGAGGCAAGTCACGAGTTCCACAGGATGGCCGTCAATTCCCCCCAGTTCTGCATTGATATAATTGACAGCTCCCTCGATGCCGAACCTTATCTCTGGAAATGAGCCTATGGGATCATTTTCTTGATTCATTAAACCTATTCGGACGGCAGGCAGAGAATAGTCTGCTTCAACCGGTTCATCAGCATCAGAACCCTCTTCACCAATCTCAGAAAGTTCCCTGATTTCTTCAGGAGATAATTCCGCAATGCAGGCTATGCTTGCTGCTTCAGCTGCTTCATCAGTCTTACTCTCTTCGCTCGTAATGTCTTGAAGGATTTCGTCATACGTGAGCCCTTCTGATTCAGCAACAGAGTCAACTATGCATGCTACATAGCCCTCATTATCTAGACCGATAACTGCGCTGATGAGGCCAATAAGAGTTTCGCGTGCATTATTACCATCTAAGTTTTCACCCACGGGAGAGGAGTCTTCGGAGGTCCCGCTGGATGAAGGAGCATCTTCCGCAGAACTCTGTGAGCTCTCATTATCTGACCCACTATCTGACCCGCCACAGGCAGCCACGATCATTACAAAAATTGTGAACACTGCTATAAGTGTTTTTTTCATCTTTTCCCCCATCCTGCCTTTAGCAAGACCTCTTCTTTTATCTGCTTTGATCTAGCTTGTCTTTTCGCTTGGTTATCCCGAGCGATCTTTCCTGCTATCCCATCTGTATTTAGAATTGCGGTCAGTATTAAACCAACCCCTCCGACCAAGTTAGCGTAAGTCCCGATACTGTCGCCAGAAAAGCCTTTCGCAATTAGCGCGACTGCCAATCCCCCTGGCGCTATGACTCCTGCAACGAAGGCACCGCTTACTGAGCCAATACCCCCAAGATAGGCGAAAGCTAGCAAAGCCAAACTGGCAAATACGCTGAAGGACTCGCCGCTAATTTGCCCACGTAGGTAGGCCATCATTGCCCCCCCGAGCCCCGCAAGAAAGGATGAGAATGCAAAAGCTTGCAGTTTCACTGCCGCACCGTTGACTCCACAAGCTGCGGCAGCTCTTTCGTTTGCGCGAATTGCGAGAAAGCGAAGTCCGGTTCCTGAACGGCGAATATTAACGACGAATAAGGCACATAAGGCAGTCACGATTAGGAGCATTATGCCGTATTCCCAACGGTTGAAATCCGTGCCTACGTTAGCGGCGAGGTTAACCCCAAATAAGTCTGGTGCTTCAATGGGAAGTGCGCCCGTGTTGCCAATAAACCATCTATTAGTGAACAGTATCGTGCCGAGAGCGACACCGAGGGCCATAGTGACAACCGCTAATTGAATACCCCGGATGCGCAGGGCTGGGACGCCAACGATGAGACCAAGGATTGTTGCTCCTATCGCTCCTAGAATTGGAGAGATGGGAAACGGTATTCCTGTTTCTAATGCTATTTTTCCTAGTATGAATCCGGCGATTCCTGCAAAAACAGCTTGAGCTAAAGAGACTTGTCCGACGTAGCCTGTGAGAACGACGATTGATAGCACGATGATTGTTGATGTGAGGGATTCATAGAGGCTTAATCGAAGCGCCCTATCAAAGAAAAAGATACCGAGAAGCGCCAAACCAGATAAGGCAACTGTTGCATTAAGGACGTTTCGGGGTTTAGGAGCGAACGCTAGTTTTACATCAACCAGACTTGCTCGTGTCGGGAGACTTCTACCTTTCAGAAATAGGATTCCCACGATGACAATAAAGGGAAGGACGTCACGCATTCCGGTTCGAGCAAAATCTGGCCACCATGATTTAATTTGTAATAAAGAGAGTTCAGACCGAACCATTCCTAATACAAGGCATGTTGCAGCTGTAACCCAAAAGGAACGTAGCGCCCCCACTAACGCCCCAGCCAGGGCAGGAACAACTAGCAAAGTGTAATTGACGGTGTTGACCCCATTAGATAGTGATGCCGCTAGGATTCCGAAGACTGCTGCGACTACCGAAGCTAACATCCAATTTCCGGCTGCTAGGACATTTGGAGAAAAGCCCAATAATGTTGCTCCCTTTTCTTCTTCAGCTGCTGCTCGGGTAGCCAACCCAAATGTGGTTGCCTTATACAAAATAGTTAGAACCAGAGCCGTGAGAAGGACGATGCCAGCAAGCCAGAAGCGGTCTTGGGGAATTCGTGTACCTAATATTGTGAGTGTGTCAGTAGGAAGAATCGCTCTTACCGTTTCGTTGGAAGTGCCGAACCGGAGTAGAACGAGAGATTGCAGCAGTATAAATACACCAACGGTCGCAACAACTTTCGCAAGTAGCGGAGCGCCGCGCAGAGGCCTGAAGACAAGTAAATGAATCAGTAAACCTAAGACCGCCGCCATTAGGAGCGCAATGATGAAGGCAGGCCAAAATGCTGCTAATTCCCCCTTTTCAGGGGTACCGAGCAAATTAATTCGGTCCGATCCAAAAAGAGAAAGCGGGAAAACAAAGTCGCCAGTGTCGCGAAGTTCATCGTAAATATAGGTTGAGTACATCATCATTGCACCATGTGCGAAATTCAGAACTCCTGACCCCTGATACGCAAGAACCAAACCAAGAGCCACTCCGGCAATAACAGCGCCATCACCCAAACCCGTTAAAAGGTTCTGAAGGTAGAGCTCCACGTAATTTCCCCCGACATGTTGTGCCTGCATTAAAGGTGTAAATGGTAATGCGATTAGATTTGTGCAACAGTATCACTAAGCATCATTGGATACCTAAACGGTGCTTAGGGGGAAATATGGCAACCACGGAAATACCCGATTTGGGCACAGATGACGGGAAGCCTTGGCACCTGTCGGGCAATAATGCTCCGGTCTTTGATGAACTCACAGTTACCGACCTCGAAGTAAAAGGATCTATACCTACAGAGTTACAAGGTCGCTATTTCCGAAATGGAGCAAACCCACAGTCAGGAACATCTGATCATTGGTTCGTTGGAGATGGAATGATCCACGGTGTTGAGCTCTCTAATGGAAAAGCTAATTGGTATCGAAACAGATACGTGCGGACACCTATGTTTGATAACCCCGATAAGGAACGTATGGAGTTGTATTTAGATATGGAAAAGGGTGCGTTCAATTATGAAGTGAGCGTGGCAAATACGAGTATTCTCGGACACGCTAATAAAATTTTCGCGCTTGAAGAAGGCTCCTTCCCCTATGAGTTGAGCAGAGATGTAGAAACTATTGGCTATCACGATTATGGCGGCAAGCTTACGACAGCTATGACTGCGCACCCTAAGGTATGTGGTGAAACTGGTGAGCTTCTTATGTTCGGGTACAGCTCATTGCCCCCCTACCTTGTGTATCACCGAGTTAGTGCCGATGGAGAACTTCTTCAGAGCGAGGAGATAACTGTCGGTGGCCCTACGATGATGCACGATTTTACGGTCACCCGGAACCATTCTATTTTTCTCGACCTTCCTGCAGTTTTTGATATGGAAGAAGCTATGAGTGGAGGTATGCCTATTAAGTGGAGTGACGACTACCCGTCTCGGTTTGGGGTTATGCCACGTGCTGGCAAGGATTCTGATGTGAAGTGGTTTGATGTTAATCCTTGTTATGTGTTCCATACATTGAACTCATATGAAGATGGTGACGAGATTGTCGTAAATGGATGTAGGTTAAGAGAGATTTGGAGGAACTCGTCTGATATTGCTGTGTCGAGTGACCCTAACCCTGAAGATGCTCCAATGATGTGGGAATGGCGTCTAAATATGGAAACCGGCACAGTTTCAGAACGACAAATAGACGATAGGGGAAGTGAATTTCCTAAAATTCCTGAGAGTCTCGTTGGTCTTAGAAACCGCTATGGATATTGCCTTTCTACAGGAGATGGAGGAATCACAAGTGAAGATGAGGGCGGCGCAACAATCAAATACGATCTTGCTAATGGTGGGGCCTCTGAAAAGCACAACTACCCTGCGGGTCACTTTCCTGGTGAACCCTCATTCGTTCCTGCGGAAGGAGCCGTTAATGAGGATGACGGATACATAATGACATTTGTTTATGCTGGAGATACGAATACTTCGTATCTTTCTATTCTTGATGCGAGTAATATTTCAGCTAATCCTCTGGCGGAAATACACATACCGCAAAGAGTACCAACGGGATTCCATGGAACTTGGATTAGCGATAGCTAAGTAATTGTTTAATTAGCTATGAACCTTTCTGCCATTGCGTGCCAGTGGCGGATTTTGACCTCTTGGTATTTTGTAAGCGTCAAACCATCAGCTCTGAAGGTTTCCAACCCCTTCTGTACTTTAGGAAGGTTAAAGCTATCTTGATGGAAGACTCTGGCGAGGTTCCCTATTACGGGTATGAGTTCAGTCCATTCTTGGTCGATTCCTAGCTCGATATATTCAGCGGGTGCAGGCCTTTCATCACCTTCAAAGTCCTCGGTGTAGATGCATTCCATAAGGCACTCATCAACTTTTGTACCTACCGGCCGAAACCGATAATTGATCCTATTGAAAGCGCCCCATGGATGGAAGTTCGGAAATAGAGTGAAATACATGCTGTCATTAATTTCAGCATCGCAGTAGGTATCAACATCAGGGACTGCAGACCGGAGTCGTTCTCGTGCAACTTGAGCCGCAAAAGCCCTCGCTGTCATTCCTTCCGGAATGGTTGCCATTGATTCTTCATCCAATCTTTTATCGGTGATTGCATCAAATATTTCTTGCTCCGTTGGATCCCATTGAAGATGGGGGCTTGGCGTACCATTCGGTGTGATCGCTCGGGAGAAATTCCCAAAGACATCGTACTGACTGTTGCAATCTCCAGTTCCAGTCAGGATTTGAGGGTGAGTAGCGATCACATGGAAGGCTTCCATGAATGCCTCTTGGGCTACTTTCCAGTTCACTGGGTATCGCTTCGCAACATGAGCAGAGACGAATTTTTTGTGCGGCGCCCACTTTTCGAAATGCATGGGAAGGTCACCTATATATTCATTGAAGTCTTGGCACTGAGGGTTCATGTTGATGAAGACCCAACCTTCCCATGTTGCTACTTTCACTTCAGGAAGCGAGAAGTTCTCTGGTTGCACTTGAGGAAAATCCCATGCGGTAGTCAGGTTCTCTAGGGACCCATCTAGGTGCCATGCGAGTGCGTGGAAAGGACAGCGAATCACTTCGCCTGCGTGACCACTGCATTCTCGAAGTTGGCGGCCCCTGTGAAGGCATGCGTTATAAAACGCTTTGATTTCGTCTGGCGCTGACCGAACAACAAGGATTGATGTACCGACAATGTCATAGACATAGGTATCCCCCACATTTGGAATATGCTCTTCGCGGCATGCCATTTGCCATGCCTTTTTCCAAATCTTCTCAACTTCCAGATCGAAGAACTCTTGAGAAAGGTAGCGTTCGACTGGGATATTCATGGTTCCAAAATCTACGTCGCTTGTAAGGCGAAGCATCGGATTGACCTCGTGTGTATCGCAATCTAACAGTTGTTGATAGGTGAGGTCTTTTGATTGTGATTCTGCAAGTGTCATGACATTTTCCTTGTTCTATTTTCCGTATCTCGAAACCGGTTCTCGCCTCGCTCGCTTCCTAACCAGCCACATAAATGTGCGTCGGCTGCTTTGAGGTCACCTGAAATCCATTGTCCGCCAAAGGTGAAGACGCCGGAACCAGCATTGCCAGTGACGATGACGTTTTGGCCGTCATCGCTGACTTCGTATATTTCATCTGTCATTGGATGTTTGATACCACGCATATTTCCCCTTTCATTAATATTACACTTTTGCGATACCGGACACTATTTAAGCTGCTGTAAGTCCCCCATCCACGGAAAGTATTGAACCGGTACAGCGAGCTGCTTCGTCAGAGGCCATCCAGCAGATGGCATTTGCAGCAGATTCTGGTTCAGCCATTCCTCTAAAACCGGTGTACGTCTGCATTAACGAATAATCAATTCCTTCAGGAACATGATAATTTTCTGTCATTCCTGTATTCATCCCGCCGGGAGCGATGGCGTTAATCCGTAAATCGGTTTTGATATATTCCATTGCCAATGCGCGCGTCATATTTATGACAGCGCCCTTTGCAGCACAGTAGGGAACCGTATACGCCTGTCCCATAAAACCGGCATTCGATGCGACGTTCACAATATTTCCGCCTGTTTCTAATAGATGAGGAATGGCCGCCTGCGTGATCCAAAACATTCCGTCTAAATTAACACCCATGATGAGTCTCCAAGTTGCTTCATCAACATCTGTGACATGATGAGACTTAACAACGCCTGCAACATTTGCGACAATATCGAGTTTGCCAAAGGTTGTCACACACTCCGCAATTGCAGCATGCGACGCTTCGCGATTACTGATGTCGCAAACAGCAGGTTTAAAATTCGCTCCGAGCTCCTCTGCAATCAGGTCTAACCCTTCTTTGTTGATATCAATTCCGAAAACTTTTGCGCCTTCATCAATCATTTGGCGCGCAGTTGCCCTACCAACACCAGATGCAGCTCCTGTTATTAGCGCAACTTTCCCTTCAAACTTGGTCACTTTTCCTCCAATTACTTTCAGCGCACCCACTTTAACCCGAATAGTGCCTTTGGGAAATATTGAACATGTGGGTCATTTCTAAGTCTGACTGTTGTGAGGTTTGCATTGGTGCTGAGTTTAAGCGAAGCTACTCAGAAGATTAATAAGGAGCGACTGTGACGATAATCCATAAAAGCCCATTGCCCGATGTAGAGATTGCTGATGTTTCAATAACTGATTACGTGCTGCGAAAAGCTGATGAATTACCGGACAAACCTGCTTTTATTGATGGCGGAACTGGAAGGGTGATTACGTTTTCTGAACTGAAGGATCAAGTTCGACGATTTGCAGGTGGGCTTGCGAACCGAAGCTTCGGAGTCGGGTCAACGTTGGCATTGGTAGCTCCGAATATTCCTGAATATGCAGTCGTTTTCCATGGATGCGGTATTGCTGGCGGAACCGTAACCACGGTGAACCCAACATATGGTGCGGAGGAAGTCCGATTCCAATTACTTGATGCCTCCGCTACCATCCTCGTTACCACCGAAGCAGCAATGCCTGTTGCCCTTGAAGCTATCGAGGGCACCGACGTTCAGGAAATTATCGTTATCGGTGAGCATCCAAATGCTACTTCATTATCGGAGGTCCTCACGGCTGACCCTATAGACCAAGTCGAGGTTGATCTTGCCAATCACCATGTTGTGCTTCCATACTCTTCAGGCACAACTGGACTTCCAAAAGGCGTGATGCTTACGCATCAAAATCTTGTTGCGAATCTATGCCAATGTGAATCGGCGATTCCTTATAATCAGGATTCTTCAGGTTTAGCGGTTCTTCCCTTTTTCCATATCTATGGAATGCAAGTCTTGATGAATGGATTGCTGGCTAATGGATGCACTGTCATTTCAATGCCTCGGTTTGATCTTGTGCAAGCACTTGAATTGATTCAAGAGCATAAGATCACTCATTTTTTTGCTGTTCCGCCTATGATTCTAGCTCTTGCGAAGCAGCCCATTATCGATAATTTTGACCTGTCTTCACTTGAAATGGTGATGTCAGGGGCAGCTCCTCTTGGAGCAGAACTATCGGAGGAAGCGGCAACACGTATTCAATGCGATGTGATTCAAGGTTATGGGATGACAGAATTGAGCCCTGTCTCTCATATGACACCACCAGGACAATACCGGCCAGGTTCTGTTGGCGTGACGGTACCTAACTCGGAATGCCGAATCGTTGACCCAGAATCAGGTCAAGATAAAGATGTCGGTGAGGAAGGAGAGCTTTGGGTAAGAGGGCCGATGGTTATGGCAGGCTATCTTAATAACCCTGAGGCAACTGAGGAGACTATTGATAGCGATGGGTGGCTACATACTGGCGATGTTGCGGTGATTGATGAATTTGAACATATATATATTGTCGATCGCGTAAAAGAGTTGATTAAGTACAAGGGGTTCCAGGTTCCCCCGGCAGAGTTAGAAGCACTTATTATCTCTCATCCCGCTGTTGCGGACGTTGCTGTTATCGGGATTCCCGATGATGAGGCTGGCGAGTTACCGAAGGCCTTTGTGACGCTCAAACCTAATATGGAAGCCACTGGTATAGAAATACAGGATTTCGTCGCAGATAAAGTAGCCACTTACAAACAGATTCATTTAGTCGAATTCATTGATGAGATTCCTAAATCTGCCAGTGGAAAGATCCTGCGTCGGTTCCTCCGAGACCAAAGTTGAATCGTGGGGAAAACATGCATTGTTACGGGTGCTAATTCCGGGATAGGCCGCTCGACTGCAATCACTCTCGCCAAGAACGGCTATACCGTGTTTGCAACCATGCGTTCCTTGGAGCGAGGTGAAAAGCTGAGGGATCTAGCACAACAACTTAGTTTGGAAATTAATGAAGTAGTACTCGATGTCTCTGATACAGATTCTGTAAATCAAGGGATCGATGAAATATTAGATCAAACTAACCAAATAGACGTCCTTATTAACAATGCGGGTGTGGGTTCAAACGCTGTAATTGAAGACGTTGATATTGATTCAGACAAAGATGTTTTTGAGACAAACTTTTGGGGAGCAATTAGGTGCATACAGGCTGTTCTTCCTGCGATGCGACAACAAAAATCTGGTCACATAATCCAAGTATCCTCCATAGCTGGACGGGTGGGTTTACCGGCCCAACCGATTTATTCCGCATCCAAATGGGCCCTCGAAGGGTTAAGTGAAAACCTCGCACATGACTTGTCATCATTTGGAGTACGGATATCAATTATTGAGCCCGGTGTTACACGAACAGCGATTCTCGGAAAAAATAATACCGTTCCCCACAATCCTGATTTCGAACATATCTACGGACGAATGCTCGATATGTACATGCAAGGAATAGAAGCAAATATAAGACCTGAGGCGGTCTCGGAGACTATACTTCGGTGCCTTGAATCTTCAAGTAAGCAGCTTCGCTGGCCTGTTGCCTGGGGGGCTGAAACAATGGTAAACGCCCGTCACGACGGTTCAGTCTCAGATGAAGAATGGGTCAAAATTGGGTCGCTAGTGAACAACCGTGAAGAATGGGTTCGCTCATTCAGTCAAGCATTTAATCTGTAAACCAACCTCAAACTATCACTGACAACTACCAGTGTCCGCTAAGTAGTATCATCAATTGTTAGAGGTAAATATATGAATCCCAAACGCCGTTTACTTGCAGCTTTAATCTCGACATTAGTCATCGTTCCGTTCACCGTGTCGTGTGGGGGAACCTCAAATTCCGATTTGGAAACAAGCCTGCGGTCACAACTTTCAGCCACTCAAGCCCAATTAGAGCAAGCTCAAGAGCTAATCACAAATCTTCAAGATCAAATTGAATCGATTGAAAGCACTGTCCAAAATCCAGTACCAGAGCCCGAAATAGAAGAAGCTGAAACAAGCGAAGAAGCTCCGGAAGAAACACCTGAAGTAAGTGATGCAGAAACTGAAGCGATACTCACTGCTGAGTACGAATGGTTAGTGCAGAGCGATGACACGGCCAGATTGCAAGAACTTCTCGGTATAGAAGCAGATGGGTGGTACGGAAATGGAACACGAACTGCTCACATCACAGCTCTAGAGAATTTAGAACTACCCGTGACCAATGTCCCTGAGATTCCCTGCGCAGCTCAAGATGAGATAGCTAAAGAGATCGGTGAGATAGAATCTGAGAGCGACACAATCGAAATCGATTTAGATGGGGATGGAAACCCAGACCAAGTCAAGGTTGTAACAATAGCTGACAATAAATACATCACGGCGGAAACAAGTTACAGCGGAAATTTAGTCTGGAAAGAGTTTGGTGAATGGGGCTCATTTAGCGCTTCAGAAGTTGCGGTAACACCCGAATTCGGCACTGATGTAAATCAAGACGGGGCGAACGAATTATGGTTGAAGATTAACCCACTGACAGGACCTGCTGGTGGAGCTAAACAGCATTACGTATACGTATTCCAAGATTGCGAACTACAAGTTGCAAATGATACCGAAGCCACACCTTACGATTTTTACAGGGGCAATACTGTATCAGGTGAAACTTTCTACATTGATTGTGTTACCGAGAATGGGGAAGCGCTTCTCGTGTATCACGAGGATTATCGGATAGGCGAGCCCGGTGATTTTGTATGGGCGTATGTTCCAACAGCACTGCGATTAACGGGAACAACTTTTGAGGAAGTCATTTCTTCATCATTTGAAGATGATATTTCTCCAGCTCCAGATCCTCTTCCAACGGACAGCTGCCCTAAAGTTTCATAATTCACCGTCCCATTCAATGGCTAACGAAAAGTTGACAGTTTCACAATGTCTTACTCAGATGCCACAATATAAATATGGAAATTCTGATTGGTCTTCTTGCTGGTTTATTAATAGGAACTATTGTCTTCGTCGTAATACGTTCAAGATCTGCGGGCGAGGTTGAACCTTCTGCTTCTAACCCTTCAGGGCTGAGCGAGGCTGAACTTCTGGTTCTAAAATCAGTTATTAGAGACGAAGTAACTCAGGCTACGCAGTCAGCGATGCAGGCAACTTCTGATGGCACTGAGAAGTTCTTTGTCGCCCAAGCCGCAACGCTTGAAGAAAAGACCAAAAGCCTCCTCACGCCTGCAGAAACCATCCTTAAAGCTCTCGATGAGCGAGTAGAAAAATTAACGACTTCCTACAACACCCATCAGGGGAAAGTGTCAAGACTAACCGAGGAAATGATGGGTATGAACACAGCAGCTAACAAAATGGTGCAAGCGATGCACTCCCCTGTTTCTCGAGGAAAATGGGGAGAAAACTCTCTAAGGAACATTATTGAAACTGCAGGAATGCTCCCGTATTCAGACTTCACGGAACAAACTACAGGAGAGGTTGAAGGCAGGATTCTCCGACCTGATGTCGTTATAAATCTCCCTAATCAAGGCTCCCTAGCTGTCGATGCTAAAGCACCTGAATTTGCAGAGGCATACGAAAAAATGATTGCTACTGAATCAGTTGAGGAACAGCAATTGCTATTAGCGGATCATATTAAATCAATGCGGGCACATGTGAAGACACTTTCTCTTAAAGAGTATTGGAACCAATTTGATCGCTCGCCTGAATTCGTTGTGATGTTCGTACCTCTAGAGAGCATGCTGTCAGACGCTCTTAGGGCAGATCCTTCTCTAGTTGATGATGCGATGCGGTCAAGGGTTCTCATTGCTTCTCCAATGAATTTACTTGCCCTATTGTTGGCTGCTCATCGCGGCTGGCAAGACTTTCGAGTACAAGAGGATGCAAAGAAAATAGGTGATCTCACCAAGGAGCTTTATAAACGCTTCAGCACACTGTTTGATTATGTGCGAAAGACTGGCAAAGGTATTCAACAATCCACAACTAACTACAACAACTTAATCGGTGCTCTTGAAAGCCGTGTCCTCCCCACGTTACGAAAACTTGATGACTTGAATGTAGTTGATGGAGAGATAGCCAGTATTGAACCGCTGGAAACATCCATACGAGAATTGTCGGTCCCCGAGGAAAATCCTGAAATTGAAAACCCCGACAGCTAAATAGGCACTACTTTCAAAT
>DBHP01000014.1 GCA_002295705.1 Candidatus Neomicrothrix sp. UBA825
AGAGAGCATAAAGAATCCACAAAGCAAGAAGGACGTTAGCCTAAATTAGGACATATGCCCTTCGAAAGTGAACCATTCAATTTTGCCAAGATTCTTGAAAATATTGATGCAGGTCAAAATTTAACTAGCAAAATCGCCCAACTTGGGCTCATGTCAATACTACAAGGCGATGTTGAGGAAAAAGACTTGGAGTCGTTCCTGCTCTCTATGAATCAAAAAGGGGCTACGCATCAAGAGGTGACTGGTTTTGTTAAGGCAATGAGAGAATCCTGTATCAGGTTGCACTGCCCCGAAGAAACAATCGACTTAGTTGGTGCAGGAGGATCCCAAATGGGAAGGGAAGCAGCACTAAACGTGTCAACAATAGCATCTTTTGTCGCAACAGGAGCCGGAGCTATCGTCTGCAAGCACGGTAACAAAAGAGCTTCATCAACTTCAGGTTCATTTGATTTGCTTGATGAACTGGGTATTTCATCAACGCTCACGCCTGATCAGGTAGAAAGTTGCGTAAACGAAGTTGGTCTCGCTTTCGCTTTCGCCAGAACTTTTCACCCAGCGATGAAATATGCGGGACCAGTAAGAGCCAAACTAGGGGTCCCTACAATATTCAATATCCTTGGTCCGCTTTCTCATCCTGCTTTTCTCAAAAGACAAGTTGTTGGTGTCCCATCTGTTGAGACTGCAAAGATGATGGCGAAAGTCTTGCAAAGCACTGGCACGGACTTTGGAATGGTAGTGATCGGGCATAATGGCTTAGATGAACTCTCAATAACCGGACCAAACTTGGCTCATGTTATTACGCCAGAGAAGATCGAAACAACCGAAATCCACCCCCGTGATCTCGGAATTACAACAGTTAATCCAGAACTTATATACGGAGGAAGTCCACAAGACAATGCACAGATTGCGATTCAAGTACTCAATGGAGAAAGCGGACCTAAAAGTGACATTATCGTTCTAAATGCTGCAGCAGGCTTAGTTGTGGCTGGAATAGCAGAAAATCTAGTTGATGGTATCGAAAGAGCCCGCTCTTCTATAGATTCCGGAGCAGCTAAATCAAAGCTCCAAGAACTACAAACCTTCACTCAGGAACTTGTTCTCAAATGAATACAAACAACCGGTACCGATGTAACGCATGTGGGAACTTGACACGATTCGATGTTATTAGAATGCAACGAACAGCGGAGTTCCACCACTTCACGACAGATGGAAAGTTAGCCATCGAAGATCAGAAAATCCTTGAAGAACACATAGAGTCTGTGGAATGCCGATGGTGTGAAAGCGGAGTTGATGTTGTGGAAATACAGAATCCATCAAATGAATAACCTCTCTTCCAAATAAAAGTGTCACACTCACAGATTACTGTGGGCGCATGAGTGAAAAATACCTTTCTATCGACTGTGAATTATGCCCGCTTGCTAATACGGACTCTTGCGATGACTGTTTAGTCACGTTTATATGCGACCGAGACCCTAAAGCAGCAATCATCGTAAGCCTTGAGGAATGGAAATCTATGAAGTCAATGACAAAAGTAGGGCTTCTCCCAGAGCTACGTAATCCCGTTATCAGTATCAGAACCTCCGGTTGATAGTTTCCATCTCCTCAACAATCTGCGATTATTAAAGTGTGAAAACTTTGATTAAAGCCAGTGATCTGGAAAAGACCGGATTCGAAAATGGACTTGATGCTTTCGGGATAGCAAAAGCTGACCAGTTTACAAAGACCCTTGAGATACTTAAAGCCCGAAAAGATCAAGGGTTGCACGCTGGAATGAATTTTACTTACCGAAACCCATTCAGATCAACGACACCAGCACTCACCATGTCAGACGCACAATCCCTCATAGTTGGGGCAAGGTCATATTGGAAAACACCGGAGGAAGCCTTTGATAAAAGCGACCCGCAAGGCAAAATAGCACTTTATGCTCAAGAAAATCACTATCAAAAACTCCGAGAAGGCCTTTCTGCGGTCGCAGAAAAATTAGAGAGCGAAGGGTTCAAAACAATAATTTTGATAGATGATAATGCTCTAGTAGATCGCGAAGCAGCCTATCAAGCGGGGATCGGCTGGTACGGAAAAAACGCAAATATCCTGATACCCAAAAGAGGCTCGTGGTTCGTTCTCGGGTCAATACTAACAAACGCTACTTTTGAAACTAACACACCAGCAAAAGGAAATTGCGGGCCATGCACAAAATGCATAAATGCTTGTCCCACAGAAGCAATAATTTCTCCTGGAGTAATTGATAGTAACCGTTGTCTAGCTTGGTTAGTGCAATCTCCCGAAAACTTCCCCCCAGAATTCAGAGAGGCGCTGGGCGATAAGATGTATGGTTGTGACGACTGCCAAGATGTTTGTCCAATAAACAAATACGAAGAGCGAATTGAAAAATTGAAGACCAGAAGAAACAGAACCACAGTCTCCATTTTCAATGTCCTTGAAGAAGACGATGAAACGTTAATATCAAAGTACGGACGGTGGTACATACCAAAACGCGACCCGCGCTATCTAAGGAGGAATGCCCTCTTGGTATTGGGTAATATAGGGATTGCTGAGAGTGAGAAGGTGCAAACTATTCTTTCCCGTTATTTAGAAAGCGCTGATTCGATGTTAAGAAGTTACGCCGTATGGACGGCAAAAAGACTTGGTTTGACCAATCTGCTCAAGGGCATGGAAAATGATGGATCTGAAGATGTTCAGCGCGAACTTGCGTTGCAAGTTAGACAAGTAGAGAAAAC
>DBHP01000022.1 GCA_002295705.1 Candidatus Neomicrothrix sp. UBA825
TTTTGCGACAATCGCAGTAGTAATTGAACCCGAGAGTGGCATACCTGTCTCATCAATAAGGAACACTCTGTCCGCATCACCATCAAATGCGAGCCCGATATCGGCTGAAGACTCAACAACACTGTCAATTAGGTCTTTCAAATTTTCCTGATTCAAAGGGTCTGCTGGATGGTTAGGAAAGCTTCCATCAAGTTCTTCGTAAAGAATATTGACTTCTGATGGGATCTGTTCGAATACAGAAGGAACTACTAAACCACCCATTCCGTTTGCCGTATCGACAACTATTTTTTTGCCAACTATCACCTCTGGTTTGACAAAGCTGAGGACATGGTCGGTGAACTCTTCCAGAAGGTTAAGGTGAGTGACCGTACCGTTTAATTCATCTGGAACTTTAATCACCGTACTGGAAAGATTTTTGATGCGCTCTAGCCCGGACCCTTCACCGATAGGTGCCGCATAAGCTCTACATAACTTGATTCCGTTATATTCTGCAGGATTATGAGAGGCAGTGAAAATTGCTCCTGGTGACTCAAGTGAACCCGAGGCATAATAGAGCATGTCCGTCGAACTTAAACCTAAATGGATAACATCTAGACCAACAGAAACTATTCCCTTGATGAACTGATCCGAAAGACTTTCCGAAGACAGCCTCATATCAACTCCAACTATTATCCTGGACGTCAGGGGGTCTTCTTCTAATAGAAACTTTGCAAACGCGTATCCGATATTTCTGCAGACTTCTTCATCTATTTCTTGAGGGTACAGTCCCCTTATGTCATAGGATTTGAAGATTGCGTTAATGTCACCCATGTATTTAAGTTAGCGAGAAGCGATACCGGGCACACAGAAGAAGTAAAATCATTTAACAGTTAATCAAGTACGAGGAGTGAAAACAGGGTCGTAGCATTGAACCCGACATGGGCCCAGATTGCAGGAGCCAATCTTTGTGATCTTTCATAAATGAGAGCGAAGATCATACCAACTACGAATAGTGCCGGGAAAAGAAGCAACTGAAAGTGAATAGCTGAAAAGATTGCAGAGGATACTATTACTGAAATCCAGACGATTAGTTTTTGGGTCCTAGCAGAGTCTCCTCTTTTTCTGAGAGAGCCATAAAGAAGACCTCGGAAAAAAAGTTCCTCCGCAATCGGGGCTAATAAGCCCACTGTAAGGATGATCGCTATTATTCCAATCGGTGATGTGGCTTTATCGCTCAACTCCCGAGCCGGCTCACTTATCCGATTAGCGTCAATATCAAAAATCCATACAAAAGGGTATGTAACAACCGGAACGACAATAATTTGAGCAGCGATACCGTAACACAATCCTTTGCCCATATCGCTCTTTTTTGACTGAAGTAGAAAATCCTTCTGCAAGCTAAATCCAAACGCACGTGCAGAAGTCACCACAGCTAATATCAGAACAAGTTGTTGGGATAGCCCAACCAAAGAGACTCCCCACATCGGAAGGTCATCCCAATCTGCGTAATCTGCAAGCTCTAAAATAAGACTGAGCGTTACTATGGATGCCACTAAACTTAGGCCATATCCAACTATAACTTGACCAAATCCCCACTTTCGCCAATCATCTTCAAGCCGGCCGGGTTCCGGAAAACGATATTGTTCGCTAGGGAAGATACTTTTAGAACGGGCTGGGTCAGACACATTCAAAATCCTAACCAAAACGTCAGAGCATCACATTGCATGTGACAAGAAACTCTTAACATCTCGCCTTTGACTGATTTAATGGACTCTAATTCCACTACGATATATGCATGAGTGAAAGTCTTCCACCAGCACCCAAGGACTCCCCCCGGGAGGACGACGAAACAAACCCAGTTAAGCCTTGGAGAAAAAAGGTTTCGTATCTTTTAGCTCTGGGACTTTTAGCTCTTTTCTTCCTGCCAAATATTCTCAACAGTGATGATGCTACGGATTTGCCCTACCAGGAATTCCGCACGCAAGTCTCTGATGGACAGGTGAAGATTGCGCAGTTCAATAACAACACTGGGAAGATTACCTTTGAGTCTATATCAGGGGATAAATTCAAAACTTCTGGTCCACTTGAGCTTTCTAGCGATGACGAGAGACTGTTTCTAGAAAACATCGAAGATTTTAAGTTCTTTACTCCCGGTTCAAATATCTGGACTGGATTCATAATTCCTGTCCTCGGACCTCTTGCACTGATACTTCTGTTTTTCTATTGGTTAAATAGAAGGGCTCAAGGCCAAATGGGAAACATTATGTCTATAGGGCGCTCAAAAGCGAAGGCGTATACAACGGAGAGGCCTTCAACAACATTTGAAGATGTTGCTGGTTATCAAGGAGTCAAACAAGAGATACAGGAGGTAGTCGACTTCCTTCAAGACTCTGAAAAGTTCGCTGAAATAGGTGCGCGTATACCCAAAGGCGTTCTACTGGTTGGGCCTCCAGGTACAGGTAAGACTCTAATTGCAAGAGCTGTGGCAGGCGAGGCGGGCGTACCGTTCTTATCTGTCACCGGAAGCGACTTCATGGAAATGTTTGTCGGCGTTGGAGCGAGCAGGGTAAGAGACCTCTTTCAAAGTGCTCGCAAAATGGGAAGCGCCATCATCTTTATTGACGAAATCGACTCCATTGGGCGCAAAAGAGGCGCTGGGCTTGGAGGCGGGCATGACGAGCGTGAACAGACGCTAAATCAAATGCTGGCAGAAATGGATGGCTTTGAGGCGACCGAAGGCATCGTCATGATGGCCGCAACTAATAGGCCAGATATATTGGATCCTGCATTACTGAGACCGGGACGATTTGATAGACAAGTAATTGTTTCTCTTCCTGAATTGGATGATCGTGAACAAATATTAGAGGTTCATGCTAAGGCTAAAAAAATGGATGATGACGTTGATCTGAGCCTAATGGCTCGTGGAACACCAGGTATGAGCGGTGCGGATTTGTCCAATTTAATCAATGAAGCTGCCCTAATCGCTGTTCGCCACGGTGACAAACAAGTTCATAATACCCAT
>DBHP01000043.1:0-1288 GCA_002295705.1 Candidatus Neomicrothrix sp. UBA825
GGCTAGGCATTGATGACTCAGACAGATGTGTTTCAAAGCAAAGGCATCAGTAAGAAAGTTCCGAAATGACAACGACTGAAGGAAACCACGCTTCTACTAACGTAGTTGATGTCAGTTCCCCAGGCGCTGTTCCGTACGTTGAGCTTTCAGCCACGAACTTCGGCGAGATACTGTCTCTGACGGAATCAATGACAAATCAAGGTTGGGTTGTAACCACACCTGCCGGACCGATGGTACTGGGCTACAAACAGGTTAAGTCAATTCTTAGAAATCCCGAGTGGATATCACTTCTATCAAGCTTCTCCGCTTTGGATCAAATGGAAAATGGAATTTCCGATCTGAACGTAATGCTTGAACAAGCCCAGCGAATTGTTCCCGAAATTCCTTCAACTGTCAGAATGCGCCCGAATGTCTTGTCCGTAGAAGGAGAAGATCACAAACGGCTCCGACGATTAGTTAATTCGTCATTCACGTCTGGTAATACAAACAAACATCGTGAATTCATGAAAAATCACGCAGACAGATTGGTCTCAAGAATAGTAAAAAATGGTGGAGGAGAACTTGTATCAGAATTTTGTCGCCCATTCCCTGTTCCAGTAATTTGCCGTATTCTCGGGGTTGATGACAATGATTGGAAACTCTTTGACGAATGGGCCGACATCATATTCTCAGCCCTCGATGCAGATATTGAATCCGTCATAGGGCGTTTAGGTGAAATATCGAAAGCTCAAAAAGATCTAGACGCCTATGTCCAAGACCTAATCATCAAGAGAATCAATGCCCCAGAAGATGATTTGCTTACCGAACTGGTTCAAAATCACTATAACGAAGATCGCCTTTCACATGATGAATTGAGCGCGATGGTTGAAGCTATATTACTCGCTGGAACTGATACTACCCGGAACCAGTTAGGAGCAACAATTGCGGTGCTAGCTGACCACCCTGACCAGTACCAAGCATTAAGAAATGACCCTTCACTCATTCCTGCAGCTGTAGAAGAGTCACTTCGGTATATAAGCGCTGTTCGAACAACCGGTCGCTTAGCCACCACTGATCAAGTAATAGATGGAATCCTATTTCCTGCGGGCTCAACTGTTCTTCTAGGGCTTCACGCAGGGGGACTTTCTGAAGCGAAAGAGCAAGGATTCGAGTTTAATATCTTTAGGGAAAGTGGCTGTCCTCATTTAGCCTTTGGGTCAGGGGCTCATCACTGCCTCGGCGCCTCATTAGCTCGCGCTGAGTTACAAGAAGCCTTAGGTTCTTTTGTCGAGAAGGTCTCATCATATGA
>DBHP01000043.1:1709-6223 GCA_002295705.1 Candidatus Neomicrothrix sp. UBA825
CCCAAAATCAAACGAACTTCAAGACCACAGTCAAGGCAGAGTCACAAGTTGAAAATAACCAATCATCTGAAATCGTTAACCAATGGATCAGGGAGGCAGATGAGACGAGGCGTACACTGCGCCTGTCGATACCGGATTTAATCAGGAAACCAAAATTTCCGCCATTAATTCGCTTGTTAGTTACTGTCTTCCGGTTTGGAAAAGCTTTCATATTGTGGAAAATCCGTGACCGAAAAGCAAAGGGGCCAGAGAGGCAAGAACTCCTTTATGAAAGGCTACGTCATGTTGCCGAACTACAAGGCCCTACTTACGTCAAGCTTGCTCAACTAATTTCTGCAGCGGAAGGCGTCTTCCCTGAAGCTCTGGTTGCTGAATGCAAAAAATGCAGAGATCAAGTATCCCCTGAGCCATGGAAAGAAGTTTCGAAAGTGCTCAACGATGAATTGGGGAATAAAAGGTCAGACATAGCTTCAGTGAACCAGATTCCAATCGCTGCTGCCTCAATCGCCCAAGTTCATGAAGCAGTTCTGAGTAACGGTTCAGATGTTGTAATAAAAATACAACGACCAGGGATACGGAAAAAGGTCATAGACGACCTGAAAGTCATGGCGTGGGTCGCCCCGAAACTTGTAGGGAAAATACCGGTTGCTGCTCTCGCTAATCCGCCTGCGCTCGTTGAGCTTTTCGCAGAAACAATCTGCGAGGAGCTAGATTTCAAACTCGAAGTAGCTAACCTATTCGAGATCAGAAGGGTTCTTTATTCAAATTTGAAGCAAGAGTGGGAAATTCCCGACCCTGAGCTCGGACTTGTTACCGAGCGAGTGATAGTTATGACTAAGATTTCTGGGGTATCACTAGGTGACTCAATAGCTATGGGCATTGATAGCGCAAGCAGTTCCGTGGTCTTCCGTCAAATGGTTGAAGGCCTCTTAGAGGGCGCTGTCATTCATGGCATTTTCCATGGAGACTTCCATGCAGGAAACGTTTTCCTTAATACAACGGGGAAAATAGGTCTTGTAGATTTTGGGATAACGGGTCGGCTTGATGGTACACGACGTCAGGCATTTCTAAGGTACGTAGTTGGTCTAATGACCGGTGACGTTGAGTCACAAGTCGTTGGGATAAAAGATCTGGGGGCTTTCCCAGAAGATGCTGATATAGGTCTTTTGATAAACGAATTCCAACTTGAGCGTAACAACTTTGATCCTCTCGAGCTATCAGAGGAAGAATTTATAGATGAATTTCGGGGTCTTATCAAAGGTCTGCTCGCTGAAGGTGCGCGTATTCCCAAAGAACTCATGCTCTTTGTAAAAAACTTTGCTTACCTCTCGTCAGTGATGCAGGAACTAGATCCTGATATGGACTTACTCAATGAATTCTTGGAAGTTGCCTCTGCATTCTTCGGTAGAAACGGGGTACGAGTTGCGACAGAAATAGGGTTTTCTCTCAGTGCTGATGATGTGAGCGATATAACCTTTAGAAGAGTTGCTGGCATACGAGAGAATGTCCCTTCGTTAACATGGAAAGAACTAGGAGAACGAAGAAATTCTTTAATGGACAGAATGGACAGAAGGTCCATTAAGCAAATTATTGAATGAGTTAAGATCATCTTTTAGCTTTCTTGAACCAAAGGAAATTAAAAGCGAGGAGTTTTTATGAATTCGTTTGAAAAGCCAGTTGTTGATGTGCCCTTCGAGGGCAACCCACCAACTGAATTAGTGCTAGATGATTTAATTATTGGTGATGGAGCAGAATGCGAGTCAGGTCAAATTATTAGTGTGGATTATGTCGGTATCTCATGGTCCACAGGTATTGAATTTGATTCATCGTGGTCTCGCAGCGAAGTTTTTGCATTCCATCTCGGAGGAGGACAAGTTATTTCAGGGTGGGATGAAGGCTGCAAGGGAATGAGAGTTGGAGGACGCCGGAAACTAATAATCCCTCCCGCAATGGGTTACGGTGCCCAAGGCGCCGGGGGCGTTATAGCTCCTAACGAAACACTTGTTTTTGTCGTTGACCTAAGAAGCATTGGTTAGCTAGGAGAATGCAATGAAAAAGGATGAACTTAAAGGGAAAGTAGCAGTAGTAACAGGCTCTAGTCGAGGAATCGGTAGAGGAATCGCTGTGGGGTTAGGAGAAAAGGGAGCAACTGTTTTCATAACTGGAAGATCAAACGGAGATGGTCCGTTGACTATCGAAGAAACTGCCAAGATGGTTAATGATGCTGGAGGCGTAGGCGTACCAATAGCGGTGGACCTAGGAGATGATGAACAAATAGTGAGGTTGTATCAACAAATAGAAAGTGATCACGGGCGACTAGACATTCATGTGAACAACGCTTTTAAGATCCCAAGCCCACCAGTTTGGGGAGGTAAATTCTGGGAGCACCCTATTCAGGTGTGGGATGATCAAGTCGGAATTGGCCTCCGTGCAGCATACGTTGCGAGTGTTCATGCAACGAAACTAATGATGACAAGCACCGATTCTCTGAAATTTATTGTGAATATCTCCTCGAGCGGATCTGAACGCTACGCACTGAGCGCAAGTTATGGGATCGCTAAGATGGGCACAGACCGACTCACTCGTGATTTTGCAGTGGAAGGTAAAGAGGATGGACTTTGCGTTATAGGTCTTTGGCCGAGTCAAGTATTAACGGAATTCATTTTAGAAAGTATTGAAAAGGGTGACATAGAATTGGATGAAGAAAACTCCGAAACCCCACTCTATACCGGACGAGTTATAGCCAAACTTGCCACAGATGATCAGAGGTTCGAACGAAATGGGCAAGTTCTAACTACAGCTGAATTAGCAGTACATTACGACATCAAAGATGAGCGCAACAAACAACCAAAGGGTAAGCGAAATCCCACGCTATTTAGAGAAAGAATTTAGTCATAACCTTACTGAGACGTATTAGGTGACTCGACAAGACGTTTTGGTGGAGAGTGAGATCCCGGTTCTCTGCTTCGGACAATGCAAGATTGACTGCCAATCGCACAAAGAGTTCCGTCTTCTGACCAAATATGAATAACACCATGCCCAAACCCACTAGCTATTGCATCGACTCTAATGTCAAGTAAATACCAATCGCTAGGAGCCAGGTCAATTACTCTCAAAGTGTTATCAAGGCTTGTTGATCCCGCTTTACCCTGTTGTATGAAGCTGATACCCATAGGTACATAGTCACCTAAGACAGCAAATGTAGCAGCTGATGGTTCCAGAAGCTCTGGCATCCGACTCCAAACAGCTATTCTACCCGGTTCAATTTCAGTTGGTTCTTTAGCTCCAACGGGCAAAGCCCATCTTTGTTCGATACGCGAATCAAGAGAGTCATTAACGGTTGAAAATCGCTCTCTTATCGGACATGTCTCTGGCTTTTGAACTTCTGGGGGCAGACAGTAAGTTCTCTCCTCAGGGTATGAGCGAGTACCTAAAGCAGCGTTGACCGTAATGATTTCTGTTCCGCCGACATGCCCAACAGCTCGAGCCTGTGTTGTCTTTTTCCCATGAACTGCCAAAGTGACATCGAAATCTACAACGGTTCCAACTTTAGCGAACAGGAGATATTGAGCTGTCGCCCAAACAACGGGTCGGTCGCTTGTACCCTCCATGGCTGCTATTGCTGCTCCAAGACCGCTACCACCAAACATTGCTCTGTGGCCAGTAGAGATGCCTTTAGAGACCGGCAGGTGCCAACGATGTGGGTTATGTGATGGTTCTAAACCTAACCATGTTCTTGCGTCCATGTTTTGACGATACCTTAGAATTTCCTAAAGAGTCCCCATTAGTTCATTACGTATTTCTGCAGCAATGTAATTTGGATTTTCCATTGGGGCGAAATGAGTGTATTCAGGAAACAAACGGAATCGGCTATTCGGTAATTCACCAGCAACTATGGGTGCTATTTGCGCTGGGCCTTCTTTATCTCCCCCCGCTGCCACGGTTACTGATGTCTTTACAGATGCTAAATTTTCATAAATAGTGGTCACAGAGCTCTCAAATACTTGGGCTTCAATTTCGCTTCTGCATTTAAGAATCACGCCCTCACTGTGGTCACTAAATCCATAATTAACGTACGCCCATAATGCATCTGAATCTACTGCTGAAAATGGTGGTCTTGAGGCGTACCGTTCGTATGCATCTTCGCGAGATGCAAATATCTCTTTTCTTCTTCTTGCTGAAGCCGCAAGAGTCCCACCTTTTGAATACTTCTCTGTGGAAGGTGTTGGTGGAATAACTATCGGCTCAAATAACCATGCAGCTTTAAAGGTTGAGGGGCGTATTTGCTCAGCAAGAAGTATGCTACTTCCCCCCATGCTGTGGCCCACTGCAAGTGATGGGTCAAGATTGAGTTGATCAACAACGCATAAAAGATCCTCAGCCATTCCAACCCAACTCATGGAAGTGCCCAACGGTACAGAACTATTGCCATGACCCCGAAAGTCAAGAGATACGCAATGGAATTCATTGCAAAGTTGCTCACAGATCGGATCCCAATATCGCCCGTGGAAACC
>DBHP01000043.1:6651-21982 GCA_002295705.1 Candidatus Neomicrothrix sp. UBA825
CGCGTTTGCTCATGTTGGTAGCCTAGCGGTAATACTGGTTTCTAATATGGTATTAGTTTATGGGGCTTTAACCTGTGGCTGTTCTGTGCCTTCGTAAGCCAATTACGGGGGTTGTGGGTGCAAATCCAGCTTCAGCACGCTCTATCTCTGATTCGCCTCCCCAGAAGCCAAGTTCTCTTTGCTGACGGGCATAGGTTTGGCAGTCAGCAAGAACTTCGCACTCAAAGCAAACTTTTCGAGCACGATTCTCACGTCGTTCTCTAGCAGCTGGCCTTTCGCCTGGAGGAGGAAAGAATAGTTGCGACTTTCCTTGACATCCCGCATTTTCCATCCACCAGGGTCTGGTGCTGGGTGCTTGGACTTCAATTGCTGTCATTGAATACCCTTTAGATTGCCTCTACTCACATTGTCAATCTATGCGGGTTTTACTATTTTGTCATGATCTTCTTCATGAATAGTTATGATCTGCTCATCATTATTATAGATAATAAAAGTTGATCCCCTTTAGACCTCTACTGCAACTTTTATGACACCTTCTTTACGAGATCGAGCGGCTGCAAAAGCATCAGGAGCTGCATCGATTGGGAATCGATGGGTGATTAATGCTCTTGATAATTCGGGGGTTGCAGCAAGAATTTTTACAGCCAATTCAAAATCGCGCTGCCCTTGGGTATTACCGTATGTAATGGATGGAACCAATGACACTTCTTTCATCCCCATGGACATGCCGGGCAACTCTGTTGGACTCCAATAGGTAGAGGGAATTCCTACTAAGCCCCCCTTGGCAGTCAAGTTCACCGCAGTTGCTAGAGCACTTTCAGTTCCAGCTGCTTCAATCACTACTGGCGCTAGTTCAGGACGCTGGGACTGAGTCCCTAGACGGTATCCTGCATCAATTTGGTGTTGATGACGAGCATGAAGTTCAACTTCTGCACCAAAGTGTTTAGCTACAGCAACGCAACACAGTCCTATTGTTCCACCACCAACAACAACAATCCTCTTAAGCGAATTTGCGCCCACCCGAAATAAACATCTAACTGCTACAGCCAGTGGCTCAATCAAAAAAGCGTCTCTCACGTCAATGCCATTTGGTAATGGGGCGAGAAATCGTTCAGGTACAAGAATCTTTTCTGCCATCCCCCCATCAATGCCAATACCCATAGTGTTAGGCAAAGCAGTGTCACAATACGGTTGTGAACCTTCATTACAATGCTTGCAAATGCCACATGACAGCATTGGCTCTATAGCTACAGGGCGACCATCTGACGTAATGCCAGAAATCTCATGGCCTGGAATTACGTTCATCATATTTGAATCAATTAAGTGAAGATCTGACCCGCAGATACCGACCGCTTTCACATTAACTAGAACGCCATCGCCTTTAGGCTCCTGAACGTCGCATAGCTCTATAAATTGATCTGAGACACGTATTGCTTTCATGTATCTATTGTCTCTCTTATGGCAAGAATGTTGAAATATAGACTCGAAATTTGTTTTGGTAAGACATAATTAGTAAATCTTAGAAGGCACACAACAAGTAGTGTGCTGCGAACAATACGAGGTCACTCCGATGCCTAAAGCTACTCAATTGCTAAACCGAGAAAAGTGGCTTGAAGAAATTACTGGTTGGGGAACAAAAAGAATGCAGGGCATTGCTGACTTGAACTTCACTCAAGTAGAGATTGACGAAATCTACGCTCCTTTAATTCAAAGACTGATCAGCCACTCTGAGCATTCATTGAAAGTAGAAACGGGAGGCGTGCAGCCTTTATTGCTTGGCATTACGGGAAGCGTATCAGTCGGCAAATCAACAGTTTCAAAGATCATAAAGGAATTAGCCACTAGTCCTCCCATAAACCTTTCAGCTCAGGTCATCTCAACTGACAACTTTCTCTTTCCTAACTCGCAACTACAAAAGGATCAAATTCTTCATCGCAAAGGTTTCCCTGAGAGTTTTGACCACGCAGCCATCATCAAATTCCTGTCAGAAATCAGAGAGGGAAAGCCTGATTCAATAATCCCAATCTATTCGCATGAAACTTATGACATTGAAGGAATTTCCCATTCTGAAGTAACAGATTTGATCATCATTGAGGGAGTTAACATTCTTCAAGACCCCCCAGAAGGAGAAGGTCAGGATCAATCAATACGAGAGTTTCTTGACTTTTCGATTTTCATAGACGCAGACGAAAGTGAAATTATCCAATGGTATGAAGATAGATTTCTTAAGTACTGCTCTTTGGCTGAGGACAATACCGACTCTTTCTTTTCACAGTTTAGGAGCCTGACCATTAAGGAGCGAAGAAAGATTGCTTTTGAGATTTGGAAATCAGTGAATAAGCCCAACTTAGATACCCACATTTATCCATCAAAAGAATACGCTGACTTAATAATCAAAAAAGGGCCCGACCATTTAGTTTCGTCGTTGCAAGTTCCATTGTCTTGGTTGTCATCTCTAAAGTGACGACTGAAGACTGTATGCAGTAGTCTTAACATTCAAAGGAGTTGAAATGGGTATTAATTTAGACGCTATTGGCATGGAATCTGAACCGCATGAAAGTTCGTGGGATTCTAAAGATTGTTTACTCTACAGTTTGGGTGTTGGGGCTGGAGCAACTGACCCGACAGGGTTTGAATTAGAATTCACGACAGAGAATACGAAAGATATTCAACAAAAGGCTTTACCCACCATGTGTGTTGTTTTGGGTGGGACTGGGGGACGAGGTCCTCTTGCACATTTAGGTGATGTGAATTACTCAAAAATGGTCCATGGTGAACAGGGTGTCGTCCTTCATAAGCCGCTTCCAACGCAAGCCATTATCTCCTCAACCAGTAAGATTTCCAATATCTATGATAAGGGGAAGGCTGCTTTGGTGATTCTTGAAACCACAGCTCTCGATACCTCTGATGGCCTTCCAGTTTTCACTAACATCAGTAAGTTATTTTTTCGTGATGAAGGTGGCTGGGGTGGTGACCGAGGACCTGTAGACAAAATTGAATTCCCTGACCGGAACGCAGACAGCGTCGTTAGTTATGAAACTAGAAACGATCAGGCACTTCTTTATAGGCTCAATGGGGACCGTAATCCTCTTCACTCTGACCCATCTTTTGCTGCTTTGGGTGGTTTTCCTAAACCTATTTTGCACGGACTTTGCACATACGGCTTTACTGGTAGAGCTCTCGTTCATCTGGCCTGTGATGGCAATCCTGATAATTTCAAGAGTATGGACGGGCGTTTCAGTTCCCCTGTAATCCCCGGTGAAACTCTTGAAGTGCACGTTTGGGAAGATCAAGATCATTTCAAGTTCCGGACTATGGTTGGAGAAAGAGTCGTGCTTGACAACGGAATACTTCATACTCGGTAACGAAGGAAAGATTTATGAGAAATAGAGATATGTTCCTACCAAAAATGCCTGATGAAGAAATGGCTCTGCCCGGTAGAACCACCCAAATGCAAATAACAGATAGCCATTACATATTAGGGTCTTCTCAAATTGCTCCAAAGGGAAACAACTTGGTGTACGCCATGTTTGGGATGGGATGTTTCTGGGGGGCAGAGAAGAAATTTTGGGATTTAGAGGGCGTGATGACTACTTCAGTTGGGTACGCCGGTGGGTTTACCCCTCATCCTCTGTACGAGGAAGTTTGCTCTGGAATGACTGGCCATAATGAAGTTGTGAGGATCGCATTCGACTCTGAAGTGGTGGACTACAGATCCCTGCTAAAAGTCTTTTGGGAGAACCATAACCCGACTCAAGGTATGAGGCAGGGCAATGATGTCGGAACACAGTACCGTAGCGGGATCTATTGCTTCTCTGAGGGGCAATTTAGCGATGCTGAGGAGTCAATGCTCGTTTACCAATCAACTCTCTCACAGGAAGGTTTTGGGGAGATAACTACGGAGATTGTAATGGCGCCAATATTTTATTTCGCTGAGGATTATCACCAACAGTATTTAGGCAAGAACCCAAATGGGTATTGTGGATTGGGCGGCACTGGACTGAGTTGCTCTATCTAGATGGCTAGTTTTGAAAAGTGACTCTGAATTCTATTCTCCGGTTCGCTGCTCGGTCTGCAGCAGTGATTTCTGGATCAATTTTTAAGCGAGTCTCACCGTAGCCTATAGCTGAAAGACGGCTTGAATCGACCCCTCTGGAAATGAGATATTCTAGGACAGCTTCTGCTCGGCTTGCACTTAGGTCTAGATTTATGTCTTCAGCTCCATCAGTGTCAGAATGCCCTTCTATTTCTAAATTTCCTTCAGGGTTCTCAATGAGGATTTCTGCCACTTGATTGAGAATCGGTTTCGAACTATCTGCCAAAAATGGGCTTCCAACTGCAAACAGAATTGGGTCAGAACCCACTATCTGGTTCAACGCTATTTCTGTTTTAATTGTTCCAGGGATTAAGACAGCATCAATGATATGAATTACACCGTTAGCTGCAGTGATATCTGCTTGGGTGACAAGGCTATCTTGAATTCTAATAGCTGATTGTTCGCCTGTTTGAACCTTTAACGATTCGCCTTTCAGTGTCGTTAAGCCTGTTCCGTCGGATAATTGTGATGAGTAGAAGTCTCCTGGCACTATGTGAAATTGAAGTATGTCACTAAGCTGCACTAATTGAGCGAACTCTTGGAGAGCAGCGATATCTAGCGCCTCCATTGCAGCGTTTGTAGGCGCAAAAATCGTTATAGAACTGACTTCATCACCAATTTGCTCCTCAACCCCTGCTGCGGAGAAGAAATCAGAAACTTGGCTGAGGTTAGGCAGATCTTTTATGACTTCAAAAACTGTTCTCTGTGACCCCTCAATAACAAGCTTGTCAGCTATTTTTACACCAAGGGCTTCAAATTTATTCAGAACTCTTAAGCGGTCTGATTCATCGATGATTTCTCCTGATATTTCAAGGTTAATGATTGCCAAATCAACACCGGTCAAGATCTCAAATTCAGCGGTTACTGTACCATCTGGGATTAGTTGATTCGAAACTACGATCATGGCGTCAGCAAGCGCTTGGGCATTAACGCTACCTGTCAAGGCAATAGAGTCTTTCGAATATTGGGCATATGCAGTGATAGGTGCGTTTTGTGATAGTTCTTCATCATCAACAGGCAAGAGTGGTTTCGGTGTCGGCGCTAAGCTACTGTCAACTGCGTTTGTTGAGGTAAGAAGGGTTAATTCTGACCCATCGGTATCTCCCCATACAACAAGTCCTAAAAATGACGCCAGAACGCCAAAGAGAAAGGTTCCTATATATTTGATACTTGTTTTCATATTCCTAAGACTGCTTCAATAGTAATGCCGATACTGCTAAAGGCAGCGAAATCGTTTGTAATGTTGTTTCCGTTCTGATTCGTAATGTGAATCAGGCTTGATTCATCAAGAAATCCCGTCGGCCAGAATGCTTTTAAAAGTAAATAAATAATGAGGATAGTGGCTCCCCAAGTTATAGCTCTAAGAGTGAGTCTGATCCATAGTCGATCAAACCGTGCGCGTAATATGGGATCTGTACCGGTAGCACCATAGTGAGATACGTGTTTAGTCCATTTCTGACCATCCCAATAGCGAGCTTCGTAACGCCCAGTCGGGTCAGAATACCATCCTTCATCCAGCAAAGGAGGGGGTGGGAAAAAAGGGCGATTCACATATTATACATTAGCTGTCAGAATCAAGTATTGAAGGTCACTTACCTAGTACAACCTTCGCTTGAAGCTGTTGTTAGTTATCTTCTGTAAGGTCTCTCGTTTGCTTAGGTTTCGTAGTGTAGTTGCGGCTTTTCCACTCAATACTCTGTCCAGTCATTGCAATAATCATTGACCAAAACAATGTTGCTCCCCAGAAAAGCATCGCAAAGGGGTGGAAAATAACTCCCCAAAGAGGATCCCTCCCAACAGATGAAGTGATAAATCTTCCAAGTATTAATAGGACTACTTGCCATAAGACTTCCATCGGCACAGGGGATCCGAAGAAACCTGCAAGGAGCCGTAAGAACGGCAGTGCCAATAACGGGGCCACTAGAAATGTCACTAGGAGAGACAACGAGGTCCTATAACTAAGAGCACCGTATGCATTCTTTGAAAAGCCTTTCCATATATCTCTAAACCCTGAATACCAGGTGGTGGTAGCAAGATCGGTACCATTTATTAACCTTTGTTGATAACCCGCAGCTTTGACTGAGCGAGCAAGTTGCACATCATCAACGATGTGATCAGGGTGAGCTGCATGGCCACCTGATTCGATATATGCTGTTGAGCTAACTCCTATGAATGGGCCAAATGCTAGGGCGATATCAGGATTTGAACTTCTATGGATAAGCGAGGCTGGGAATAGTGCCAATATTGCATGATTGACTATCGGCAGGAGGATGCTGCTAGAAAAGGATGTGCCTTGGTTACGCAGCAGAGAAGCTACCATCTCAACATTTTCTGTTTCCATAACATGCAGAACTGAAGTAATAGCTGCAGGTTCGAGGACAGCGTCTGCATCTATGAAGAAGAGGACATCCCCCGTTGCTTGCTTTGACAGTTGATGGCATGCCCAGTTCTTACCTGTCCATCCTGCTGGTATTGGTTTCCCTGATATGAGTTTGATTTTGGGGTTTTGAGACTCCACTATTGATCGAGTTCTATCAGTTGAGTGGTCGTCAAGCACTATGATTTCAATATTTTGATGGTCTTGATTGCTTAGAGACCGAAGACAATTCCCTATGGACCCTTCTTCGTTTCTTGCTGGAATTAGAAGGCTAACTTTGGTATTTGATTGTGGAAGTTTTGCCTTGGGGCGAATCACGACTCGTAGATTCCATAAAATCAAGCCAAGTTGGCACACAAGTAACAGTGTTAAAAATCTTCCAAAGATAAATTCCCAAGTCATCTTGTCCTACTCCACAGCCTCAACTAGTTACTATCGCCTGATAGTTTAGGCCAATCATTAGTTCCTTCAATTTCTCTTGTTCTAGGTTCATCTATTTTTCTTTTCAGTCCAACAAGTATAAATAATCCGATAGGTATAAGCATTTTTTCAAGCTGATATTCAAATATGGGAGCGAGTGCTATTGTCAAGATGATTACTGTGACAGTCGTAGGCATGAATTTTCGTGTTTTTAGCCAAGCTAACCCCGATACAGCTATCGCAATGAATGCAGAGTATGGAAGTAATGCTGCTGTGAACCCTCCTGCAGGAGAAAGTCCTTTTCCTCCTATAAACCTCAACCAAATGGGGAATCCATGACCCACAAGTAGCAGAATACCTGCGAATACTATTCTTGCTGAACTTTCATTTGAGACAATTACTGCGAGCACAGCTCCTTTAGCGAAATCCAGAAGGAATACAAGCGAACCCCATCGGGGGCCTACAGTATGGAAAACATTTCTTGCACCTACATTGCCCTCTCCTGCTTTTCTGACATCTATGCTTTTGACGGCTTTGGCGATAATGTACGCAACCGGGATTGATCCAAGAAAGTACGCTATTACGCCGATCAAGAGATAGTAAATAACAGAGTTCATAACATCAGCACCAAGTTGCCATATTAGAAGATACTGAATGTTTAAACATACTTGCAGAGAAATCAATAGTGATTCTTCCCTGTGCTCAAAAATTTAACATAAAGCGATTTTCGCTCTACGCTTCAAGAATGGCAAGTAATGACCTTCCGGGTATTAATAGGGAAAATGTTGTGGGCTGGCTGACAGAACGTTCTGAAGTTACTGGGGAAGTACGTTTTAATGTAGTCACCCACGGAAGGTCTAATCTGACGTACAAGTTGGAGGATGAAGCGGATAGAAAATGGATTCTTCGAAGGCCTCCTACTGGGCACATACTTGCTTCTGCTCATGATATGGGACGTGAACATAAAATTATTTCTGCGCTCGGTCCGAGCAATGTACCAGTCCCTGGAATTGTGGGTATGTGTCTAGATGAAAATGTTACAGGCGCACCTTTTTTCGTGATGGACTTTGTTGAGGGAAGCATTGTTAAGGATCGCGTTGATGCTCAGAGTTTCTCTCCAGACGAACGAAGGATACAGAGTATTTCTCTTGTGGAGACTTTGGCTACTCTTCATGATGTTGATCCCGAAAGTGTTGGCCTTGGTGATTTAGGAAAACGTGAGGACTATATCGGTCGTCAGCTACGAAGATGGAAGCGTCAGGTCGATGAGGGGTCCGACAGGGATATGCCTCTCTTCTACGAACTTCATAAAAGACTCGAGAAGTGTATTCCGGATCAGAAAGGGTACGGGATAACCCATGGTGATTACCGGCTAGATAATTGTATGATTGGCGCAGATAACCATGTCGCAGCTGTGCTGGATTGGGAATTATGCACATTAGGTGATGTGCTCGCCGATTTGGGTGGCATGTTGATGTGGTGGGGTGAGATGGGCACCTCAGACTCACTTATTATGAGTGACGCTCCGACACTTGCAGAGGGTTATATTAACCCTGAGATGGTTGCTGAACGTTATGAATCGGTTTCTGGGCGAGATCTTTCAAACTTGCCTTTCTATGTTGCTTTTCAGTTTTGGCGTTTGGCAGCAATCACTGAAGGGGTAAGAGTTAGGTTTACAGCAGGAGCTATGGGGAATAAAGATATTGGCGATGAGATGGACGGTTTTAATTCTCGTATCGACGCACTTCTCGATGCCTCGTACACGAAACTCAAAGAACTTTAACTCAATGCTCTGAAAAACTTTCGAATATCTTTTGTTGCGAGCTCTGGTTTTTCGGCAGCTGCAAAATGGCCTCCCTCAGGCATGACGGTGTAGTGCTTGAGATTGGTATATTCGTTGAGTATTGAGTGGGGAAGATGCACAACATCTTTCGGGAAAACTGCAATCCCAGTAGGTGCTTCAAGTCGTGGAATTCGGTTGTGGGCTAACGGCCATGGTTTCTTAAAATGCTCATGGTAAAGACGAAGAGATGATCCAATTGAGTCTGTGCACCAATAGAGTGACGCTGTAGTGCATAAATGTTCTCGGGTAAATGACTGTTCCACATCTCCGGTGTTGTCACTCCAGTTCTTTCTACGTTCCCATATCCAAGCAGCTGTTGCTATAGGTGAGTCAGCCAGTGCGAATGCTAGTGTTTGTGGGTCTAACAAATGAGTAGTGATATGTGAGCGTATGGTATCTTCAGCCTCTCTACTACGTTCTATCTTCCACTTTTCATCATCAGCCCATGACTCAGGTGGCAGGCTTCTTCTATCTACGCCAGGAATAACGCTCAAACTCATATGTGCGCCAATTATTGAATCAGTAAACTCATGGGCTAGGTGAGCTGTTACCAAAGCTCCCCAATCTCCTCCATGAGCACAGAATTTCGTGTGACCAAGGATTTCTGTCATCAAAGTGTTCCAGAGTTTCGCTATTTCTCGGACATCAACGCCAGCTTTAGTCAACGGTGAAGAGAAAATGAATCCTGGAAGTGAGGGGACATACACATCAAAGCTATCCTTGGCGTCTCCCCCATACTTTTCAGGGTCGCTTAGTGGACCAATCACATCTTTGAAATCCCAAAATGTCCACGGCCATCCGTGGGTTAGAATTAAAGGCTTTGGGTTCGGTCCTTTGCCTGGTGCGTGAAGGTAATGGATGGGTACCTGATCTATGGTGACAGAAAAGTGCTCCCATTCATTTATTTGGGCAGCTACATTGTCCCACTTCCACTCGGTGGTCCAATAGTTGACCATGTCCTGCATCCACTGCTTCGGTACACCATAGTCCCAGCTGTCTTCTCCTATTATTGGAGGCCACTTTGTGTTCTCTAACCTCAAGAGCATTCCTTCGATTACTTTAGGATTGATATCTATTTCAATTTGCTTTGGTTCGCTCATAATTACTCTCTGTTTGCTATCTCAGCGACTATTGCCGATTGTGTCTTCCCGAAGTCAATGAATGTTTCAGTATCTCTTCTTACCACTTCAGGACTTGAAACGTCCAAATAGAATCGTTCATTCCAGTCTTCGCTAGTCGCAAACCACAATTCACTAATCGCATTGAACTCAAAGCCATTGGGATAGCTTCCATAGATAATATCAATATCAAAATTTTGGGCATAGGCCTGCATCCCGTGATGCTCCCGAGCTATGGATGCATGTGCCAGGTACCGTGCATGAAATGTATCAGTATCTAAATTATGTCTTTTAGATACGAAGGAGATTTGCTTTATCCCTCCATACGTCGGGATAAAATCTTGTGGCCTAGAATCCCAATGATGAATTTTAGTTACAGATACGCCAATGTCAGCTTGGATGTCCGGTGTCAGGGACCAAACAACGCCAGCGAACCGAGGTTCATAGTTTGAGATTCCGCGCAAATTCTCGAGCGGTGACTGATCGGTTACAACATCAATAGAAAGAACATCAGAGATGTTTTCGTAATCAATTCTTTCAGGCACTTCAGTGAAGAATATGTGCGCATAGCAGGGGTTTTTGACTACCCCTTTGGAATGTCTTTCCATGGAATACCTCTATCAACGCGTATATCTCTAGGAAGTCCTAGTGCCTGTTCCCCTAAATTATTGTGGTGGACTTCATCTGTTCCTCCACCAATAGAGATCGGGTATCGTGAGTGTAGTACTTCCATTGCCCACTCGCTTGCAGTGTGCGTAGATACGACACCAGCTGCACCTAGAATTTCTTGGGCAAGGTCACCTTCAATTCTTCTATTCTCGGCGACAAAGAGTTTAACAATTGAAGGATGAATAGGTGGCATCTGCCCATTACGCACAGCGACAGAGATTCTATCACTCATGAGTTTGAGAAGTTTGTTTCTGGAGTACACGTTTGCTAACTTTTGCCGCAAAACAGGCTCATGGTGCCTTCCTAGGCTTTGTGCCAACTGAATTAGTTGACTTGGATTATCTCCTGCCGCTCCGCCAATCATGGCTGACTCGTTGCTCATTACTACCCTAGCTGGCCCCCACCCCTTGTCTATTTCTCCGAGTACGTTCTCAATGTGGCACCGTGCGCCGTCTAAGAAGACTTCAGCGAAGTGCCCTGCACCATGTGCTTGTATGAGCGGTCGAACTTCAACGCCCGGTTGATTCATATCAAATAGTAGAAAAGTTATACCTTCATGTTTATGCGCATTTGGGTTTGTTCTTACAAGGAGGATTCCCATATCGGCGTACATTGCGGCAGAGTTCCACACCTTTTGCCCATGGATCACAAATTCATCGCCATCAAGTTCAGCTTTAGCCCCAAGCCCAGCTAAGTCACTACCTGCACCAGGTTCACTAAATAGTTGACACCAGCTTACTTCACCACTCATTAGCGTCTTGATATGTTGTTGTTTCTGGTTTTCTGTTCCGTATTTGAGTAAAGCAGGAAGAGCCATGGCGATTATAGAGTGATAGAAGCCGGTATGTACTTGGTAACCAGTTGATTCTTCACGAAATATTCTCTGCATCCATGCTTCACCACCATAACCGCCGTATTCGGTAGGGACGGTAGTCCCTGCAAAGCCTGCTTCGTACAGTTTCATTTGCAGTTGTTGGCATGCGTTGTGGTGATCCTTCTCGGTTTCCTTACTCGGCATCCAATGAAGAGTTGAGAAGGGTTGTCGTTCTTTCAGAGGATCTATATTATCTTTAAGCCACTGCTGAGTCTTCAGGCGGTACTGCTCTTCCATATTTTGATCTCTAGTCATTACTCGGATTCTATGGTGAAGATCCTGTTTGTAGCGAATATCGTAGAAGAAGATAAGGAAAAGAAATATTGATGGAATCATTCCCGAGACAAAACGCTAGAACACGAAGATTCACTATTGGTGCGCCACGCTCTTTTTCCTTGTCAGCTAGTGGAGATTGGGTCACGTTCTTACAATCTAATTCGGGGAATGACCCATTGAATAAACTGTGGGCTTGGAGTGCTTCTTCAGGTCGAATAAAAGTGATTGCTGATCTTGAGACTTTGATAAATGGCGGTAGTGGCGAGACTATTTCCCGTGAAGAACAGGCTCGTCGTGAACGGGTTAGAGAAATAGGGGCCGGAATCGTATCGTACAGCGCGAACAGTCATTCACCGAACATAGCGTTTGCATCGAATCAGTCGTTGTTTAAAGTCGGGGTTGAGTCCTCAGAGGTATCTCATTTCAATTTGGGTAAAAATATTTTTGACCCGCAAATAAGCCATAACGGAAACCTGATTGCCTATGTTTCAGAAGGCCAATTGAGATATGTTGACGAAACCGGAAACGATCACGCTGTCAGCCCACCAAAAACAGATGAAAAGTCATTTGGTGTTGCTGATTTTATCGCTGCGGAAGAGATGGGCAGAAGAAGGGGATATTGGTGGTCCCCGAATAACGACAAACTACTGGTTACGAGCGTTGACGAATCAGATGTTCTTTCATGGCATATCCTCAAATCATCAGATCCTAGCAATGCGCCTTCAGTGATCAAATATCCTAAAGCCGGAACGAAGAACCCCAATGTCGGCCTTGAAATCTATTCATTAGATGGAGAGTCGGTCTCTATTGACTGGAATGAGAGCAATACATGGGAATATCTTGTGAGTATTCAGTGGACTGAACCAAATGCTATTTTTGCAACTGTTCAAACACGTGATCAAAAGACAACTGGCATACTCCGCATCAATACTATGGATGGCTTTGTTGAGGAAATATATCGATGGGACAATCAGTGCTGGGTTGAAATTATTCCCGGTGCTCCGAAAGTAGTTGGGGAACGCATTATCACAATTGAGGATCACGATGAGACAAGAAGAGTAATGATTGATGGGAGGCCTTGCTCTCCTGAGGGGATTCAAATACGATCACTGATTCATTTCAACGAAGACGGTCTGCTGGCCACATGTAATCCGAACCCACTAGATCAACAGATATGTCGCGTGACTGTGTCCGGCGACACTACCTTGATTACCGAAACGGCGGGAATTCATGAAGCTAATGCTAATGATGCGTTGATGGTTATTCAGCACCGAAGTATGAACTTTGATGGAGTGAAAACAGGTTTCTATAAAGATAACAAACTCATTATTGAGATTCCGGACCATTCAGAGATCCCTAACATCACGCTCAATAGTCTTTTCCATAAAGCTGGAGAACTTGACCTTGAAACCGCCGTACTTCTTCCGGCAGATCATGATGGTGAGACTACTCTCCCTGTTTTGCTTGACCCGTATGGGGGTCCCCATGCTCAACGGGTTCGAAATGCGCGTGGCCTTTTCGGAGTTTCGCAATGGTTCGCTGATCAGGGATTTGCTGTGGTCGTAACTGATGGACGAGGAACACCCGGACGTTCACCTAGTTTTGAGCGGGAAGTTTATGGAGATCTCGCCACCTACGCTCTTGTGGACCAAATTGATGCGCTCCATAGCATTTCAGCAAACTATGATTTCATTGATTTAGATAGAGTCGCGATTCGCGGCTGGTCTTTCGGTGGATACTTAGCCGCTTTAGCTGTGATCAGAAGGCCTGATGTATTCCACGCTGCCGTTGCAGGAGCCCCTGTCACTGACTGGTCGCTCTATGACACGCACTATACCGAACGATACCTTGGCCATCCTGAAACGAAACCAGAGAATTACGCTAAAACAAACTTATGCAACGAAGCAAACAAACTTGAGCGACCTCTACTTTTGATTCATGGGTTAGCCGATGACAATGTTGTTGCTGCTCACACCTTTCAATTATCTCAGGCCTTACTTGAGGCAGGTAAACCTCATGAGGTTCTTCCACTCACTGGGGTCACGCATATGACCCCACAAGAAACTGTTGCTGAGAACCTTTTACGAATACAGTTGAGTTTTATACAAAGATCTTTAGGAATTAGAGAAGAGGGGAACGAATGATTGGTCCGCTCAGCGGCATGCGAGTCATTGAAGGGTCGGCGTTTGTTGCTGCACCTTCTGGTGGAATGACCCTAGCCCAGCTAGGAGCCGAAGTCATTCGATTTGATCCCATAGGTGGAGGTCTTGACTATAAGCGATGGCCGTTGACTGAAGATGGCTTATCGCTTTACTGGGCTGGACTTAATAAAGGAAAGAAATCAATTCAAGTTGATTTTCGAACCAAACAAGGACAAGAACTCCTCGTAGAGTTAATTGGTGCGCCGGGTGAGGATTGCGGTTATTTCTTAACGAACTTCCCTACCAAAGGGTGGTTATCTTATGAAAATCTTAGCGGAAAGCGCGAAGACCTGATCATGCTGAACATAGAGGGCAACCACGATGGTACAACCGCCCTTGATTACACAGTCAATTCAGCCATGGGTTACCCATTTGTGACAGGGCCTGAGGGTTATGATGGCGTTATAAATCATGTACTGCCAGCGTGGGATATCGTCTGTGGACAGACAGCAGCTATAGGACTACTCGCAGCTGGTCGTCATAGAGATCGGACAAGCGAAGGGCAGCTCATTAAATTGGCCCTTAGTGACGTGGCACTCTCAGCTGTTGCTGCCCTTGGGCATATCGCAGAGACTCAGATTCTAAACTCTGAGCGTGAACGCATCGGAAATGAACTATACGGTGCTCTCGGTCGGGACTACACCACAGCTGACGGGAAAAGGGTAATTGCGGTTGCTATAACAAAGAAACAATGGCAAGCCATATGCTCTGCATGTGAAATGACAGAAGCTATGGGACACCTCGCAGACCAAGAAGGCCTTGATTTATCAGAAAATGAAGGAGACCGATTCAAAGCTCGTGAGAAAATACATCCTCACATACAGGCGTGGTGTCAGACGAAAAGCTTTAACGAAATACAACGAATTTGGGATGACCTAGGCGTTTGCTGGGGGCCATATCAAACGTTCAAAGAGCTAGTAGAAAATGATCAACGTGTCTCAGAATCCAATCCGATGTTTACAACAATTAATCAAGTTGGTATCGGGGAATATCTCACGCCGGGAAGCCCTCTTAATTTCAAAGGAATGGGCCGATCGGCACCTCTACCGGCCCCACGTCTAGGAGAACACACCACAGAAATTCTCGCTGATATTCTTCAACTATCGGATAGAGAAATAGGGCGGCTCTACGACAATAGAGTAGTAAATGGAAAGCCTGATGAGTGACAGTGACGGGTTTGTGGAGAAAGCAGACATTGAAAAGTTCTGGGATGATGGTTTTGTCGTTCTGAGAAACGTCATTGACCCTGATTATGTGTTATCTATGGAGGGTCCGATCAGCAGGGTAATTCATGAAGATGGTACTGACCTCTCAGAACTAGGATCTCTTATAACACCAGAAACTATACTTACCGATGAGGGTATTTCTGCAAGTAAAAAAGTGGGACGCTTCTTAGCTGGTACTGATCACTGGGTTAATAATAAAGATTTTGAAACCTTTACTTGCAATTCGGTTAT
>DBHP01000095.1:0-1563 GCA_002295705.1 Candidatus Neomicrothrix sp. UBA825
AATTGGTACCTTCTCGGAGGTTTAGGGCTTGTACTTGCTGGCATAATCACAGCAACACAACTGCACTAAATCAAGCTTTTTACCTTAGAGACGAGTCAAAAATACAGGAAATTACATGTATGTAATTATCCCCAAAGTTTCACACAACCTGTGGATAACTAACACTTTCCCCTTTAATAACATTATTAACACCGTTAACATCATCCACAGGAATAAACAATTTCATTCAGGTCTTCTGATCATTCGTCTTCAATGACCAAATCCATTTCTGACATACAATGTCGAGGTGGATCGGGACTTTCATTGGTAGCAACGGTCATTCTTACCTCGCTCCCACATGATGAACATCGAAAATTAAGCTTAACCTTCCTTAATTCTCCAGCAGGGGGTGGTTCCGGTAGTGGAGTAGCTAAAAGTCGAAAGATACTAAAACCAACTCGTAAAATAACGTACCCGATTGCAATTGCAAATAGAACACTAATTACCGTCCCTACCATACCTCCATGCTAGGTGAAGTTAATAGAAGAAATCATAATCAACGTCAATGAGATAAGAATCTGCTTGAAACCACGACTTATAACTAGAGATGTGGCAATCTCTAGAAGTACTCAAACTTTCGCTAAAGGACAAATATGGATCTCGAATTACCTCTTCTAATCATCCGGATTGCACTGGGCCTAACCTTGGCCGCACATGGATATAACAAATTTTTCAAAGGTGGAAAAATTGAAGGAACAGGTCGGTGGTTCGACAGCATGGGTATGCGTCCTGGCAAGGCACATGCATTTCTAGCGGCATGTGGTGAAATCGGCTCGGGACTTTTTCTCGCAATGGGACTGCTAACATCCTTTGCAGCCTTAGGATTCGTTGGATTAATGTCAGTTGCTTATTGGACAGTCCACAGCAAAAACGGCTTCATGATTATCAACGAAGGATGGGAATACGTATTCATACTTGCCATCTCGGCAGTAACAGTTGCAATGATAGGCCCAGGAAATTGGTCAATAGATAACAAAATAGGTTGGGACAACGAACTAGATGGCTACACAGGTCTTCTAATCTCTGCTGGTGGAGGAACACTTGCAGCACTCACACTACTTGCGATCTTTTACCGTCCACAAAAAGAAGAGTCGGCCTAGTAGCTTATCTTCGCTTTTCATTTCGCATATCAAATGCCACCTTGATGGCCCCTTTAGGTCCTGCTTCAGCAGCATGACGAATGGCATCTTTGTATCTGTGTAAAGGGTACGTTGCAGTCACAAGTCGCTCTAACTCATTTTCGCGAACAAGTGCAAATGCCAAATCATAACTCGTACTAGCGGAACCGTCTCCAAGAATTTCAGTCCCATAAGTATAAGAACCCACGATTTCTATTTCACGATGCCAAAGCGAAGTTAAGTCAATAGACATTGTTCCAGGGATCCCCATCATTACTATTCGACCTCTCGGTCTAGTCGTTTCCAAAGAAGTTGTGATTGAACCAGCATTACCAACAGCATCAATAGTGATATCAGCACCACCAGACAAAGAATTCCCGATCATCCTACATCCAGTCACACTTCG
>DBHP01000095.1:1951-3867 GCA_002295705.1 Candidatus Neomicrothrix sp. UBA825
AAAGATTTCTGCAAAGGATATTTTGCCGCCACAATAATAGTTCCGGCGTCGGTGAATGATCGAACAGAAGCAATAGCGCACAGCCCCATAGTTCCTGCACCTTGAACAACGACTATATCATCCGGTTGAATTTTAGCTTTTAAAGCAGAATGAACGCCACCAGCTGCTGGTTCTAGGATTACAGCAGCCTCATCACAAAGATCGGAAGGAACTTCATGAATTTGAGATGAATGTGCAACGAGCTGGGTACCCCAACCCCCGCCTGTATCTGAACAGTAACCTACTTGAATACCATCCCCAATAGGTCCACTCAAAAGATACCCATAATCATCACCATCCCCGGGACGGGCACCTTCAAATGCTGGTTGCTCTCCTCGACTTTCGGCCCCCAAAACAGGCTCGAGTACAACCCTAGTTCCATCTTCTAGCTCCCCGAATACTTCATGACCTGGAACAAAAGGAAAAGAAACTAACGGATCAAAATAACGACTTGATTTCCCATCGACAGTCGCCAAATCGCTTCCACAAATACCCGATAATAATGGAAAAACCCTCTTCCACCCATCTCCAGGAATTTCTGGAGGTTCAATATCCTTTAAACTCAGTGGTCCAACCGCAGATCCGACCCCAGGGAAAACCCGAGAGCCAATAGACGCAGCAGCGTATTTCAGTTCTTTACGTTCGAACACCAAAGCTTTCACGTATCTAACACTAGAGGATTAGAGACTATTTTGGTAAAGAGAACTAATAACATCAGCAAACTTTCGGTTCATACCATCAAGATGCCATTCTTCTAAAGAAACAAATCTTGAGATACCATTGCTGAAAACCATGTGCCAATCTTAGTGAAGAGCTACGAAGGAGAATTCATGCAAGATTTCAACGATCGTTCCGGTACAGCACTTGTTATCGGCGGAACAGGGGGTATCGGTTCTGAAATCTGTAAATTATTAGCCATACGAGGAAGTGATATCGCATTCACTTATCAAAATAATTTAGAAAAAGCTGAATTCCTTTCTACCAAAATAGAAAACCTAGGAGTTAAATCACTAAAACACTCGCTAGATCTAGATGACCAAGACGAAGTTCATAATTTCATCCAATCTTTGGGAAATGATGGAGGTATACACACATTGATCTATGCGGCTGGGCCCGTCATCCCACAAGTGCATCTATCAAATATCACGCCAGAAAATTTTTCTAAACATCTCAATTTAGAAGTCAGTGCATTTTTTGGTGTTGCCATAGCTGCGTTACCTTTTATCAGAAAGCACAATGGAGCCATTATTGCAGTCACATCTGCTGCTACAGATAAATATCCAATTAAAGATGGTTTATCAGCAAGTCCCAAAGCAGCTATTGAAATTTTGATTAAAGGTCTCGCAAAAGAAGAAGGACGATATGGCGTTCGCGCAAATGCAGTAGGGCCAGGAATGTTAATGGATGGAATGGCAGCAACTTTGATTGAACGAGGCGACTACAACCAAAATGATCTTGATACAGCGACAGCCAACATACCTCTTGGATATTATGGAAATGCTATTGACATTGCTGAAGCAGTTTGCTTTCTTGCATCCCCTAAAGCTCGATATATAAGCGGGCAAATCTTAAATGTAGATGGAGGCTATACAGCTTAAGATATTTGTAAACATAGTTGACTAGCTACTCTCACTTAATGCTTCAGTAAATACTTTCTGCAGCTCAGTCCGCAGGTCCTCGGTAAATTTCTTACGAACCGAAGTAGGAACTCTACCTCCGTCAACACTAACCAACTCCATTGGCTCCCCTACAACTATGCGAACTTTTGTGCGTTTAGGAAATTTTGATCCGGGAGGCAAAGCCGGTTCAGTTCCCCCAATCCCCACGGGAATTACTTTCGCACCAGTCCGAGCAGCTAAAAATGCTGCCCCATCATA
>DBHP01000095.1:4286-8179 GCA_002295705.1 Candidatus Neomicrothrix sp. UBA825
CGATCAGCAGCTCCCCGATTAACCGGAACCCCACCGAGAGCAGCCATAACCCAAGAGAAAAGACCGCTAGAAAAGAGACTCTCCTTCGCTAACGCATGGATCATTCGAGGAGTCTGAACGACAAGTAAAGGAGCATCAAGATTAGATCTATGCACGGGTGCAAGAATTACGGGCCCTGGAGTGTCAAGAAAGTCAGCGTTTCTACCTCGAACCCGAAAATATGGATAAAGAATTAACCGAATAGAATACCAAACTATCTTCCGGAATAAACGACCCCCAAATGAGGATGCAACATGCAATGCTCTTCTTTGTCTTTCTCCCAACTCAGGTGACGTAGAAGACATCCTTACCTCCCCACAGGAATAAACTAATCAAATGTGGCGTGAGGTTTATTCTCTTTCAAACCAGTTGAAGTAACTCGAATAAACTCTGCCTTTTCCCAAAACTCAGAAATTGTTCGAGCATTACTGTAACTCATCCCACTCTTCAAACCCGCTACCAACTGGGCAATTAACTTAGCTACTTCTCCCTTATAAGGGACAACTCCCTCAACACCCTCAGGAGCACGTTGCTCAAAATACTCATCATCAATAAGTTCACCAGTACGAATAGCTCTCGCTTCTATTGCCTCAAAGCTCGCCATTCCTCGTACACGCTTAACAAGCCCCTTCGGGGACGATTCAACTTCACCAGGGCTTTCTTTGGTTCCCGCAAACATTGAGCCGATCATGACAGAGTCCGCACCAGCAGCAATCGCTTTCGCAATATCTCCCGATGATTTAATCCCACCATCTGCGATAACAGGAATTGGAATTTCACTCGCCGAGAAGATAGCTGATAGCTGTGGAACGCCAACACCCGCTACTAGACGCGTTGTGCAAACACCTCCAGGCCCTACTCCAACTTTAATAGCATCAGCTCCAGCCTCGTAGAGATCTTCTGCCCCTGCTTGTGTAGCAACATTCCCAGCGATGACATCCGTATCAGGAAAAGAATTCTTTAATTCCTTTAAGGCGTCAATAGCGTGCTCCGCATGTCCATGCGCAATATCAAGAACAAGTACATCTACCCCAGCATCGATTAATGCTTTACTTCTTACCAAGGCATCATGATCAGTTCCTATTGCAGCTCCGGCAACAAAACTAGAGTTTGCATTCTTTATGTTTTCCACCATTTGGGCCTGAGCTTCAACCGTCATAAACCGGTGCAGAATACCAACCCCACCGAGGGACGCCATAGTTATAGCCATCTCTTGTTCACAAACCGTGTCCATATTTGCGGCAAGGATCGGTAGGTCGATCTCTATGTTTGTTGTTAAACGAGTCTTGAGCGACACATCTTGTCTGCTCCGAATCGAAGAACGTCTCGGGACAAGAAGAACATCATCAAATGTCAGTCCAGTCTCTAATATTTCAGATGCTTTATTGCCTAAGGTCATAACACTTTCCGAATAATTTAGTACCGCAAGAAGAATAGCTCAGGAAATGCTTCTCGCCTAATAATTTATCAATCTCATTTCGTATCACCGAAGTAGTGAATACGCTTTAAGCTAGGCATCATAAAAAGACGAATAGGATCTCATGAGCACCTCAGACGGCCCATACTACGAAGACATGGAAAGAGGTCTAATTTTTCCTGCTGCTCCTGCAGTAGTCCTAGATTCAGGACTTGCGTCTGTCTATCAATCAATAGTTGGGGAAGCCCTACCCTTAGTGCTTGACCCCAAACTATGCGGTGAAATAACAGGAATAGAACAACGAATTGTGAGTCCTGGTTTGCTTCTGCACTTATCAATTGGGGCAAGTACTGTAGCTACTAAAAAAGTTATTGCTAATCTTTTCTATCGAAATGTACGAATACTCAGACCAGTCTTCCTTGGAGAAGTTCTGCACACCACAACTGAGGTAGTGGCGCTTCAAGACAGCCGCTCAAAAAATAAAGGCACATTACGAGGAAAAGTTCTTTTAAAAATAACAACATTTGCCAACGATGAAAAAGTTCTTGAGTATTATCGAGCTCCACTAATTCGCCTTAAGGGTAAGGAACTCCCAGGTCACAATGATGACCTTGGCTCGGATTCAAAATTAAACCTTAATGACTACCAACGATCAAGCTATAAAGATTGGAAACTATCTCTTTTGCAGAGATACGAACAAGATATTCCATCAGGAGTAATAAATGACCCACTGAAAGACGTTCTTGACCAAGCGCTTGCATTGGTGAGATTGACGCAAAACGTAGCCTCAGTACATCGTGATGTTAACGCATCGCCATATCCAAATCGTTTGGTTTATGGAGGTCATACTGTTGCATTAGCGCAAGCATCGCTAAGTAGGATATTTAAGAATACAGCAACCATCCTTGGATGGCATCTCTGCAATCACACAGGTCCAGTCTTTGAAGAAGACTTACTTTCCTTCCAACATGAAGTAATAGACAAGCAAGAATATGCATCCGGAAATATTATTGCAGTACGCTCAAGAGTTTTCGTTCATCGAGATAATGAAGAACCTCAAGAAGTTCTTGAGTGGATCCCTATTATCCTCACAAGTTGACATAGGGTAAACCAATGAACGATCCACTAAGTACATTCCGATTAGATGAGAAAGTCGCAATAGTCACTGGAGCAAGCAGCGGAATTGGCGCCCAAACAGTAAAGCTCTTTAGCTCACTGGGAGCTAAAGTAATCGCAGCAGCCCGCAGAGAAGATAGATTACAAGATCTCGCCAATCAATACCCGAACGTGATGGCAGTGAAGTGTGATGTCGGGGATGAAGCAGATTGCAATAATTTGGTTGAAAACGTAATTAAAGAACATGAAAAGATTGACATCCTTATCAACAATGCAGGTATCAGTGATCCCATTCCAGCATTAGAGGAAGACCTCAATCAATTTAAAAGAGTCATCCAAATAGATCTCATTTCTTGTTTCCATCTTGCACAGTTATGCGCTCAACATATGGAAACGCAAGAATCCGGTGGAGCAATTGTGAATGTTGCCTCAATCCATGGATTTGTAGGATCCTCACCCAATAATCAGCCAGGGTACACAGCCGCCAAGGGTGGACTCATCAACCTAACAAGAGAACTTGCTTTAGAGTGGGCTCGGCACGGTATCAGGGTAAACGCAATAGCTCCCGGATATATAAGCACTGAATTGACCGATGAAATGATTGCTGGGGAAAGCGGAAGGAAATGGATAGAACGGAACACACCCATGCGGCGCCCCGGAGATGTTACTGAATTAGATGGAGCAATGCTTCTACTCGCATCTGATGCAGGAAGCTATATCACAGGAGAAACCATTGCAATTGATGGTGGGTGGTTGGCGAGATAACTGCATATCCCAGTCTTTCCAATAAGCAATAATTCGCATAACGTAGAGCAAGACTAAAGGAACAGAATTTCATGAAAGCAGCTGTTTTTACCCAACCAAACCACCCAATCAATATTCAAGAAATTGAGATTGAAGAACCTCGATCAAGAGAAGTCATGGTTAAAGTATCTCATTGCGGAATTTGTCATAGTGACTTATCCATGCTCGATCTTGGCGGTGCAGGACAACTTCCGGTAATTCTAGGCCATGAAGCAGCTGGAACTATTGAAGAAATAGGTAGAGACGTTACCTCAGTGTCTCGTGGAGATAAAGTCATGCTGACCCCCCTCGCATTCTGTGGTCAGTGTTACTGGTGTTCTCGCGCCGAACCCACCGCATGTGTAGAAGCACAAAGCTTCACCAGCGGGTTGCGTCCAGATGGAACATCACCATTTTCTAATCAAGGACAATGTGTCCATCGAGGCTTAGGAGTTGCAGGCTTTTCTGAAAAGACAATTGTTCCGGAATCCGCAGTAGTTAAACTTGACCAAGATACGCCTCTTGACATTGCTTGTGT
>DBHP01000119.1:0-1015 GCA_002295705.1 Candidatus Neomicrothrix sp. UBA825
GATGACTTTCACTTTTCTGGGGTTAATATCGCTCGCGATATCGCAGTACATGAGTGGATGGATTTGCGAGAAGTTCAGGATGGAGAATTGTGCGCGAATTGTGGGACGAATCTTCGTAAGGTTTCGACAATTGAATCAGGCCATATTTTCAAACTTGGCACAAAGTACGCAGATACGTTTGGGGCAAAGGTTCTTGATGCTGATGGTAAAACGACTCCTATTGTCATGGGGAGTTACGGAATTGGTATTGAGAGAGCTATGGCGACGATTGTAGAGACGCATCATGACGACAATGGGATCATTTGGCCGATGTCAGTGGCTCCTTTTCATGTAGTGATAACTATTGTTCAGATGAAAGACGACAACAGTGTTGAAGTTGCTGAAACGATCTATGAAAAGTTATCAGATAACGGTATTGAAGTGCTGCTTGATGACCGTGACGCTAGGGCCGGTGTGAAGTTTGCTGACGCTGAATTGATTGGAATACCGCTTCGAATAACAGTTGGTCCCAAAGGGATAACTAACGGGGTTGTGGAGGTTGTCGATCGGCGAGATGGCAACATGGATTCCGTAAAAATTGATGATGTTGTAATAGACATACAAGATCGAATTCGATAAATATTAATAATTTTATTGACGATAAATAATTAGATACTTTCTCTTGAGTTCCCTTTTGTCCTTGAGGTATAAGTTGGCGTACCATCTGTTTACGTATTTTCTTTCGTATTGTACGGAATGGGGGGGTGATGAGCGAAGCAGATAAAAGAAACGAAACTGCGAGTATCACCGCAACGATTCTTGAGGAAGAAGAAGCACGCAAAGCTGCATTAGCTGAAGAAACAGCTGACACTGTTCTTCCTGACGATTTACTCCCAGGTGTCGGTGATGATGAAATGACATTCCGTGAGGGTGTGCAAAAGGGCGGGGTTTCAATGGCATTAGTGCTACTTATCCTGTCAATTGTTGAGGAGTTTGATCGAGTAGCGATTACGGTTCTTGGTCCTGATATCCAAGA
>DBHP01000119.1:1326-10648 GCA_002295705.1 Candidatus Neomicrothrix sp. UBA825
GGTTCTTGGTCCTGATATCCAAGAAAGTTTAAACATTTCAGACACAATGCTGCTCGGGTTAGGTAGCTTTGGCGGCGTCGTCTTAGTCCTTTCAACTATTCCTTTCGCATGGTTAGCTGACCGTTATCGCCGTGTGGGTGTCCTTTCAATCGCTACAGGAGTATGGGCTGGTCTCGTTGCATTTACAGGAACTGTACAAAATGCGTTTCAATTAGCAATAGGAAGAGCCGGAACTGGAATAGGAGCTGGCGCAAAAATTCCTATCTCACCATCACTCATAGCTGATCAGTATCCAATAGCGATACGGGCACGAATTTTCGCAGCTGAGGCTCTTGGTCGACCCATTGGTCAGGTAATTGGTCCTTTTATCGCTGGAGGAATCGTTCTCATGGCAGGTGATGGGCCTGACGACTGGCGTGTCGCATTCTATCTCTTCTCGATTCCCGCACTGATACTAGTTGTTGCGATCTTTCTCTTAAAAGAACCAGTACGTGGCGCTTATGAACAAGATGCAGTACTGGGCGGTAAGTTGGAAAAAGCTGAAGAAGAACCCCCAGTTAGGCTCTCTTCAGCGTTCCAACGTTTAAAGAATGTTCGCTCGTTCTATTACCTTGTTGTCGGAATCGGCGTTCTTGGTTTCGCACTGGTTGCCGTTCCAACAACGGTGTCATTACTGCTTGAAGAATATTATGACTATGGAGCGTTCAAACGCGGATGGCTTATATCAATCAGCTGGGCAGCCGCACTTCTCGCAATCCCGTTTGCAGGAAAACTAGGCGACAAATTATTTAGGCAAGATCCAAAGAAAGCTCTTTGGCTTATGGGCCTACTCGTAGCGTTATATGGCGTGTTCGTAACGATCGGTGTTCGCTTCACAAACATTGTGATACTCATGGTGTTCTACACGCTTGGAAATGCATGCCAGGGAGCAGCATTTACACAAATGGGTCCAACAATTTCAGCGGTAGTTCCCTACCGCATGAGAGCACAGGCATTTTCTTTAGTCGGTGTCTACATCTTTCTTATGGGTGGATTCTTCGGAGGATTACTTACAGGCGCATTCTCAGATGCCTACGGTGAACGAACAGCCCTAACCATTGTCGTTCCACCTGCTGCGCTTATTGGCGGTTTCTTAATCATGTACGGGTCCCGTTTTATGAAAAGAGATATCTCACTTGTCGTGGAGGAGTTATTAAATGAACAAGAAGAGGAGCGACGAGCGCAGGCAAACCCAGATCAAGTTCCAGTGCTCCAGGTACAAGGACTTAACGTAAGCTATGGAAACCTTCAAGTACTTTTCGATGTAGATATTGAAGTAAAACGTGGTGAAACGTTAGCGTTACTTGGAACGAACGGAGCCGGTAAATCAACAGCTTTGAAAGCAGTCTCAGGACTTCACATGCCAGATAGAGGTGTCGTCCGAATGAACGGACGAGATATCACTCTTGTTGACCCTGAATATCGAGTATCACTTGGCATGGTTCAAGTCCCGGGAGGTGAAGCTCTTTTCACAGGTCAAACCGTTGGAGAAAACCTCGAAGTGTGGAGTTGGCTTGTAGATGATGAACAATTGCGAACTGAACGAATGGAAAGAGTATTTTCAATCTTTCCGCAATTAAGTGACAGATTAAACGACAAGGCAGGGTCGTTATCCGGTGGGCAGCAACAAATGCTGGCGCTATCAAAAGCTGTCCTCCTTGAACCCGAACTCCTCTTGATAGATGAACTTTCACTTGGTTTGGCTCCTGTTGTCGTTCAGGATCTTCTTAAAGTCGTAGAGCAATTAAAAGACCTCGGAATCACAATGGTGATTGTTGAACAATCAGTCAATGTTGCGTTATCTATCGCCGACCGTGCAATCTTTATGGAACGTGGACGCGTCCAATTCCAAGGACCGGCACAAGAACTCCTGGAACGAGATGACCTTCTACGTGCTGTCTTCCTTTCAGGAGAAGGTGCATAACCGTGATGTCAGTCCTAGCAGGAATCCTCTACAGCAACGAAATACTGTTCCAAGGCTTCATTGATGGACTTATCTATGCTTTGATCGCTATAGGGCTCGTCCTTATTTATAAAGCAACCGGAGTCATTAACTTTGCGCAGGGAGCCATCGGAACCTTTGGTGGCTTTGTTATGGGAATGTTAATGGTTAACTACGGACTGCCCTATTGGTTAGCTGCCATTCTTGCTATTGCAGCAAGTGCAGCAGTTTCAACAGTCACCGAACTTCTAGTAGTCCGCAGACTATTCACGAAACCTAGGCTTCTTTTATTCGTAGCAACATTAGGTGTTGCGCAATTAGTTGCGCTTATCCAAATATGGCTCCCAACAGTGGATGAACGTGTTGACTACCCAACTCCGATTAAGGGTTATTGGAAAATAGGTGGTTTAGATATCCTCCTGCGCGGAGAGCAGGTTACTGTCCTTATCGTTGTTCCCTTCCTGGTAATCGTCCTCGGATACCTTCTCCAAAAGACACGTTTTGGCTTAGCTGTTCGATCCGCTGCAGATAACCCGGGGGCTGCGCAACTTGCAGGTATATCAATTAGGTCCGTCTCTACGCAGGTATGGTTAATCGCAGGTGTTCTCGCTGGAGTATCGACGCTTCTAATCGGTCCGGTTTATCAATTAGATGCTGGTGGTGTTGGATCTAGTCTTGGCCCTGAGCTTCTTTTATTCTCTCTGGCTGCAGCGATGTTCGGACAATTGCAATCGTTTCCGAAGGCGCTTCTTGGCGGGATCATTATAGGGATCATCAATCGTCTAGTTCTTGCAAACAAAGGAAGGGGTTTCCTTGATGACTGGGGTATCGGCAATGGCTCTAACTTGCTTGCTATTTTCTTAATCCTTCTGATCTTGATGTTGTTCATTAATCGCGGCAATAAAACTAGTGAACAATCATGGGTTCTAACACCGCGACTCAGGTCGGCACACGAAGATCTCGTGCAATATCCACTGTTCAAATGGGTATCACGCGTTGGAACCGTCATTCTCGCTCTCACAATTATTGGGCTGCCATGGATTGTTGATAAACCAAGTCGCCTCATCGCCTTCGCAGGTGTGATGATTGTGATGCTTGTTGTCCTATCCGCTGTTGTTTTAACCGGTTGGGCCGGACAATTATCACTTGGACAATATGCATTTGCGGCAGTCGGAGCATTTATGACGTCCTACTATACGGCATCATTGAATTACTTTCTCGCACTGGGAATTGGTGTTTTGTGGGGAATTCTCGTAGCCCTGATTGTTGGCATACCAGCATTGAGAATACGAGGCCTGTATCTAGGGATCGCTACGCTTGGATTCTCTTTAGTAGCGGGACGATGGATTTTATCCATTGATAGATTGAACACAAATGCTGCTGGAGGGGCGAAAGTGAAACCCCCAGTAATTTTCGGAAGATATGATCTGAGAACTGATAAGGAAGCGTATTACTATTTGTGCGTTGCTGCTGTCGCCGTTGTAATCTACCTTCTCTGGCGTATGAGAAATTCAGGGATCGGTCGAACGTTGATAGCTGTCCGTGATAATGAAATGACAGCCTCTGCGTATACCATTTCCCCGACACGAGCAAAGCTCACAGCGTTCGCTGTCTCAGGAGCCATTGGAGCTCTCGCTGGTGGTCTCCTTGTACCCGCAACTGGTTCTTTACGATCTCTTGCATTCCAACCCAGTGAATCACTGCTTGTCATGTCCATAGCCGTTGTTGGTGGAATCTCATCAATTACCGGTGGTGTACTTGGAACTGTCTTTTTGGTAGGGATACCGACAGTCTTTGAGAGCAGCGCTCAGGTACGGCTCTTTTCAAGCGGATTAGGAATGTTAGTTGTTCTTATGTATTTCCCCGGTGGGTTAATATCGTTACTACATAATGCTCGTGACACATTACTAACGTGGATGGCGAATAAGACTAATTGGTCCCCGTCTTATAAAGGGCAGTCCGAAGCGATGTGGTCACGGTCGAAACAAGAGTCAAATATTGATACAACCATCGCTGCGTTGGAGACAGCTAATGTATCCGTTCGTTTCGGTGGCAGGTTAGCTGTATCAAACGTCTCTATTAATGTTCAACAAGGCGAAATTGTTGGTCTGATCGGTACGAATGGAGCCGGTAAAACAACCCTTATGAATGCAGTGTCAGGCTTTGTGCCTTCAGATGGAGAGATCTCGTTACACGGAAAATCTATTCATGAATCAGCGTCACATGTTCGAGCACGAAATGGGGTAGGACGTGCATTTCAGAACGCAAAATTATTTGGGAGTTTGACTGCAAGAGAAACAGTTATGACTGCGTTGGAAGCAAGAGAACGATCTTTGCTTTTGCCATCAATGCTTGGAATTCCTCCGTCACCTTTTGTTGAGAGGCGGAAAAGAGTAGAAGCAGAGGAAATAATTCATTATTTAGGCCTTGGCCGATATGCTGATCAGCTTATCTCGGAGCTTTCTACAGGTACCCGGCGAATAGTTGAGTTAGGTGCATTGATTGCTTTAGATACTCAATTGATGCTTTTGGATGAACCAACCGCTGGAGTTGCGCAGAAAGAAACAGAAGCATTTGGTCCCCTGATCCACGCTATTCGAGCTGAATTAGGAAGTTCAATATTATTGATTGAACATGATATGCCGATGGTGATGTCTATCAGTGACAGGATTTATTGTTTAGAGTCTGGTTCTGTAATTGCAGAGGGTTCACCTGATGAGGTTCGTAACGACCCTGGCGTTATTGCGTCGTATCTTGGCACTGATGAACGGGCCATTCAGCGAAGCGGAACAAGTTCCTCGGAGTAATTTTTCACAGCCTGAGACCCGACGATGATATGTGGCAGCATTTCAGGTAATGATGATGCATTTAGGCGATGAAAGACTGGTTATCTACCAACCCAACTCGCTCGGCAACTGTGTTAAATAACATGAACCAGCCTGTCACGCCCTCTGCTTTGCATAAGGCTTCCAGTTCTTCTTTTGTTGACCACTTTTGGCCGTAAGAAGCTACCAATTCATCAACTTTTTCTGGATTGAGCATTCCACCTCCCTTCTCCAGAGATGGCTTTGCTTTCTAATTATGCTTTCAACACTTGTACTTCACGAGGTAGTACCTCATGTATCTATTATCGCAAAAGACGAAATTCCGTGCTCTCGATTTTGAATCTTTTGCTCTTGGTCTTCTGTGGTCGTTCGAGATTAAGCCCACGTGCACCATTGCTCAAGTGGCATGCGTCTGGATTCGAGAGAGTTCACTGGTTGGGCCCAGTCTGGATACCCTATAGATATTCCGCAGAAGATCATCTCATTTTCTGGCGCTGAAACAAATTCTGATACTGCTTGATGATGCATCGCCCATGCTTCTTGTGGGCAGGTTCCAAGACCAGCTTCTTCTGCCAAAAGCATAAACGTTTGTAGGAACATGCCTAGATCTGACCACTGTGCTGCTCCCATACTTCTATCTATGAAACAAAAGAAAGCTGCCGGTGCTCCAAAGAAATCATAATTCTTTGCCATATTTGCTAATCGTGCAGCTTTATCCTCTCGGGGTATTCCTAGGAGTTTGTACATCTCTTCGCCGAGTTCAAATCGATTCGTTCGATAGGGCTCTTGAAGTTTGGGTGGATAGATGGGGTATTCGGATTCACTTAGAGAAAAGTTGGCCAAGTGTGTCTTAAAATCATCCATCCTTGATCCGTTGATGACATATATTCTCCATGGTTGAACATTGCCACCAGAGGGTGCTCGAGATGACTTTTCTAACAAGGTGGAAAGAACTTTATCCTCAACCGGATTTGGTAGAAACCCTCGTATAGATTTTCTTTGCTTAACTGCTTGTGAAACTTCCATCTTTCCTCCAGTGGATTTAGTCCCAAGTATAGAAATATAAAAAATAGGGGGCAGCGTATGCTGCCCCCTAAAAACTGAATCTTTAAATGTCTTAGCTGTCGAATTTAAACCATTCACCGTTGGTTGGTATCCAACAGTTCACTGGAGCAGGACATCCGTTGTATGTTCCGTCAGCTCCTTTTGCAGTACTTCGTGAAGCTAGTGTGAACTCAACTGCTTGCATTTGGGTTGAGAAGTAGTTCTTTCCCGGGCCGAATGCTCCTTCACCGTTGGATCGGAACGCTTGAGGTCCAGAAAGTTCACGCATTGCGTCTGCGAATGAATCTCTCGTTGGATTTACTCCAGCATTCTCAAGAGCGGCTTTAATTAGGTACTGCATTGTGCACTCACCAGGTGCGTAGTCTGAGTTCAGTAAATCTCCGTCTGCTGTTTCTAGCCCTACTTCACCGGAAGGAGCTCCTTTGTCGCTCTTGCCGTTGAAAATTGGGAAGTGATCAATCCATTCTTGGCGACATTGCGCTTCGAACGCATCATCATCTCCTACCCCACCGTTAGGGCTTGCATATGAGTCGTAGGATGTCACGCAGATTGCTCCTTCAGCCGCAGCATTGGTTCGGCTTGCTCCGAATGGGGTGCAGTTTGAGGAAGCTGAGTCAAGGATTGTTCTGTCCCATGATGGTTGTAAAGCTCCGACTTCTCCCCAGAAACCTGCGGCATAGATGAATGGAAGGATTACAAACACATGGTCTACGCCTTCAGCTGTGAATTGTGCAACTGCCGCTGCACCTTCTGCGTTAGCTGCTGCATTATCACCGCTTAATGTGTTGACTGTAATCGTGGTAGTTGTGTAACCTGCCCCTTCAAGAATTGAGGCTGCGGATTCACCAGCTGCCGCTATTGGGGGATTAGTTGAGTCCAAGATCCCAACTTTGGCACCTGCTGGAATCAGCCCTTGATCCACGATAAGTTGTGCTCCTGCTTCACCAGCCACCTCGGATGGTGGGTTGAGTGAGAAGAGTCGATCCGGTGCCGCATCGATCATTGCTTGGGATGCAACCTCACCGTAAAAGAATGTTGTGTCGTTATCTTCAGTGAAGCATGGAATGAATGCTTGGCTGAAACCTGAAGCGTTGATGGCCATGAATACTTGCTCATCAAGTACAGCTTCGGTACAGGAATTTTCCATCGTTGCTGGGCTTAGTGGATCCCATGTGATTTGTACACCTTCAATCGTTCGGCCGTTGATGCCACCTGCAGCATTCCACTCATCAAAGTATTTTGTAAAACGTTCTGATAGGTGATCTGTTGTTAGAGCAGCGGGAAGCGGATAACCGATGTCTATGAGTCCTTGTAGATCTGAGACTATTACGCCAATTTTGATGCTGTCTTCTGTGATGCCTACATCGGACGATGTTCGTTCTTCAACAGGTTCTGGTTCCGGCTCCGATGCTTCTTCTTCAGCTGGAGCTTCTTCTTCAGCAGAGCTACTCGTTTCGCTGCTGCTACTTGTTTCGCTGCTACTTGCCTCACTGCTGCTACTTGTTTCGCTGCTGCTTGCCTCACTGCTTGAATCGCTACTGCTTGAATCATCGTCGCTTCCACCACAACTGGCCATGATCATGACAAAGCTCAGGAATATAGCCATAAGCTTTAATACTTTTTTATTCATTTTCCCTCCCGCAAATGAAATCTGTTCACCTGGACAGGTCAACAGGGTATTTTTTAATTTCGCATAGCTGCGTATGCGTTTAGCCTAGTACTGACCGAAGAATCGTCAAGCTGAGGAGCTGTTTTAGCGCTTTTCGTTAAATTCACCAAGTAGCAGGGTTGTATTTAGAGGGTCAGCTGCTTTGATGAAATATTCTTTGTATTTTGTGAAACGACCTTGACATTTTGAATCTATTTGGGACTGATCGTAGTCAAGGTCATAGTGTGATTGCAGCCCCAATGCGGTGCCCTGCGACATTGCGTGATCAGCGTCATCTACTGCAAAAACAACGCCTTTAATGCCTTCACCATTTTTTTCCATCTCATCTCTAACTAGACTTTGAACCCCAGGTAATGGAGATATGAGTTCAATTCCAGACTCCCATGCCATCGCAACCCTCACTCCGAATGCTGCTGCCTCGCCGTCGTCATTTTCTGGCGCAAATTCAGCACCTAAAAGTCTTTTGAAATACTGTTTTCCTTTATCGAAATCCCAAACACCGACCACGATTCTATTTATGCCTTTTTGTTTCATGTGGCAAACTTAGCGTGATTAGGCCTTCGATGTTTTATCTGAGCCTCCGAAAAATGCAAAAAGAAGCGTTTGGGCTATGTAGCAGCCGATTCCGAGTATCCATGTAGTTTGGATGCCGTCAAGTGCAGACTGAGGTGAGGCTGGTCGGCCGATAATGGTGAAAGCCAGAGCAACGCCGAGGGCCAAGGCTAATTGGAAGATTGTTGTACGCCCTGCCCCTGCCATACCAAATTGGTCTCTCGGTACATCCCGCATAGCCGCTCCTATGAGTTGAGCGAAACCAAAACCTGCTGCAAAACCAATCAGAATACCTGGGATAAAAATTCCCATTAAATAATCAGGTTGCGTATTAGTAAAAATCAGATGCAGGGTGAGACCTGTCGCGCCAAGAAGTCCACCTATTGTAAGTATTGGACCGTTACCTATTCGTTCAGCGAGTCGACCAGCTGGAGGTGAGACGAATGCCGTCAGTAACGGTGCAGGTGCGATAGCGAAACCTGTCTTTAACACTGACCACCCCCACACACTTTGGATGAAAGTAGGTAATGAAATGAGCCATGAGAAGAACGCGACCATGAAGAACACTGTTCCAATCATTCCTACTGAGAATGTCTTCAATTTAAAAAGATCAAGATCGAATAGTGGTGCTTTATGTCTCTGGGATCGGATGATAAAAGCGGTCACGAGCAGAAAAGCGATTGCGAATGACAAAATGAGATTCAGTGATGACCATCCCCATTTATCGCCTTGCGTTATAGCCAAAATTGCGATACCAACCCCAAGTGAAGCAAGCGGAACACTGATGAGGTCAACTTTCTGAGGAATGGAGTCACTGACACTCTCGGGAACCCATCGTGGTCCAAGGATAATAACAATCCCGGCGACTGGGACGTTTATGAAGAAGACTGCTTGCCACCCAAACGCATCTACCAAAAGAGCTCCTAACGATGGTCCAAGGGCTGCGGCTAGTCCACCCATTGCACCCCATGTTCCGATAGCTGTTTGAATTTTTGATGGAGGGAAAGCGGCGAGGAGCAACGCTAACCCTGCAGGGTATTGCATCGCGCCTCCAATAGCTTGTAAAACGCGCGCAACTATTAAGAAATTTGCTGAGGGGGAAATGCCAGCGGCACATGACGCTACGAGGAAGACAAACAACCCCCAGAAGAACATCTTTTTTCTTCCATACCTATCGGCTAGCCACCCCGATACAAGCAATAACGAAGCGACACCTATGGTGTAAGCGTT
>DBHP01000079.1:0-1621 GCA_002295705.1 Candidatus Neomicrothrix sp. UBA825
AATGTGATACCAAAGATCTTTCCTATTATTAAGCCGAGACCTATCCCCCAAGTAACTGGACTGGTAGCAGCATCTTGAAGTAACCCATCGCCCATGTTTACTCCTGCATTAGCAAGGGCGAAAATAGGGATAATAATGAAACTAGAAATAGGGTGAAGTGCACTCTCAATTCTTTCTGCTACTGAAACTCGAGACTCTCGGAGTTCCATAGCTGTTAAACGAACATCAACAGGGTATATGTTCTCCCCTTTATCTCGAAGCCACTCTAATGCAGCTAGACCTTCCTCTTTGGTTTGTTGTGGCTTCGCTGGCGTTGCAAGACCTAAAACCACACCTGCAATAGTTGCGTGGACTCCTGACTCAAAGGTAGCTAGCCAAAGCGCAGTTCCCAAGACTATGTAAATTGGGATGTACCAGATATGAAGTCTTCTCATCAGAATAATAATCCCCATAATTACGAGCGCTGCTATGAACCAACTCATAGAAAGGTCGGATGTGTAGAAAATAGCAATGATGACGATTGCACCGATATCGTCAGCTATGGCTAGTGACAGAAGAAAAACTTTTAGAGGCCTTCCTATTCTTTTGCCAAGCAGAGATATGACGCCAACAGCGAATGCAATATCTGTAGCCATTGGTATTCCCCACCCCGAAGAAGCATCACCACTTGCATTAAAAGCCAAATATACAACAGCGGGAAAAACCATCCCGCCGATTGCAGCTATTACGGGTAGAGCTGCAGCTTTAGGATCCTTTAGTTGACCGCTGACTAGTTCTCTTTTGATTTCAAGGCCTACGACAAAAAAGAAAATGACCATGAGCGCGTCGTTTACCAGCGTTTCAAGGGTCAGCTGATGTGACTCACCCCCCATGTGGTAGCTTCCAATGACAAGTTCAAAGTCGGTATGCCAGAAGTTATAGTAACTATCGGACCATGGAGAGTTAGCCCAAATGAGCGCTGCTACCGCTGCAAAGAGTAGAACGAAACCACCCGAGGCTTCGACATGCAAAAATCTTCTAACTGGCTTCCCGACTCTTCTGGCTAAACGGCCATCTCCACCCAAAAACGTCCATTTTGGGAGGTCAGGTATTGGTGTGTTACTGGCCATCTAATGCTGTCCTTTATGTGAGTTAGCCACTATTAAACGTATCCGACTTACATTAAAATTAAATACCAACAAATAAATTGTGGTTTATTTCACTGAAAGAATCGTATTTCTCCATCTGCAGCTTCAACTACGTCTTGTACGGCTTCGTGGAGAGATGCATGATGTAATTGAAATTCCTCTATTTCAGGGTCTATTTGGTCGCCTGCTCTAGGGAAATTAAAAGAATCATTTTTCCCGTTTAGGCTTTCAAATTCCTTATCCCAATCTGTTTGGGTAGCTTTTCGTTCTAGGAACATGCTTGGTGCTTGGAGAAGAGCTCTATCAAGATCATTAATAATTGCTAAAACAACATCTGTTGTGGTTAGAACTCCTGGAGTTGCGATTAAATGTAGAGCTTGGAGTTTTCGCATTGCCATAGCAGCTATCATTTCTGATTCGCCTAACTCAGTGATTGCTGAGTCAATTTCAGTTAGATCGATGATTACACTTGGTGTGACATCAAACCATTTTCG
>DBHP01000079.1:2005-20256 GCA_002295705.1 Candidatus Neomicrothrix sp. UBA825
GGGATTGGGTTTAAATCGTCGTTTTCTTCCACCGGTCTAATCTACTGATTTAGCTCAAAATATGGTATTTATTTTAAGGTTGAGAGTTCTCGCTAGATGGAGGGGTATACACAACTAGCTGAACAGTGGTTCCTTCATCGGCTGAATTAATCTTTATTTCATCGGCAAGTACTCGCATGAGAGGTATCCCGAAACCTCCCTCATAGTTTAATCTCCCAGGTTGATCTAGGGGAACAGCTGGTGTTATGTTCTCAGGATTGAAGCCTGGGCCTCTGTCTTGTACCTCTACTTCGATCCTGTCAGCTGTAAGGCCACATCTGATAGTTATTCGTTCTTCTGAACCCAGATTTGCATGTGAACGTATAGCGTTAGTTGTCGCTTCGGAAACAGCTAGTCTTAGGTCTTCAAGGCGTTGATCTTCGACTGCCGGGTCTAATGCTGCTGCTGAAACAACAACTGCCCGAACGAGTGAGAGATATTCAGCTTTGGCAGGTATTTCTAATGTAATTCCCGTTGTCATAGATTTCAGTTCATGTATCTTTCTCGGTGAGGACAGCATCTAAACCTGTTAGTTTGAACATTTCCTTAAGGGATTCTGAGAGCCCAATGCATTGAAGGTCACCGCCGTGACTTCTAGTACGTTTTAAGCCACCTATAAGCACACCCAGACCTGTGGAATCGATAAAGTCGACTTCAGTAAGATCAATAACAATATGAACATGACCTTCCTGAACGTATTGAACTATGCGTTGTCTAAGCTCAGGCCCAGTTGCCATATCTATTTCGCCGTTAATTTGGAGAATCACCCAATTGTCACGAAACTGTTCTTTTATTCCGAGCATCATAGTTCTAGCTTAGTAAATTCTGTGAATTTGTCAGCTAAGCAATTAACAATATCGAATGAAGTGCTTTGAGGAGCATCGGTATGATCTCAGTACAGAAGTTGTTTTGAGTAGAGTCATTGGATTTTTGACCACAAATAGTCTCTGTGTGGAATTGCAGAGTCCACATCGTCTGTCCATTCAGCTTCACCAAAATGAACTGAACGATCATTTATTCTGCTCATTATTATGGCGTGGCGAGTCGCAGCATAAATTTCAAACCAATCAATATTCTTGGGAACAGTTCCTGTGAGTTCGGTAAACTTTGCTGTTACGTCCATTGACGTCATGAATTTAGGCATGCCTGGAAATTCGAGTGCTTCAGCAATGACTTGAAAGAACTTGTGCATAAAAATCATCCATCCAAGATCAACTTCGACTGGCGCAAGGCCAGCCATCTCCCAGTCAAGGACAGCTACAGGTTCTAATGATTTGTTGTCAAACATGATGTTTCCAATTCTTGAATCACCCCAACTGACAACAGTTTCGCTCTCATCTGGCCAATGTAATTCAAGCCAGTCAAAAGCCTGTTCAATTACTGGATGCTGTCTGCTATTTTGAACCACCCACCGGTAATACTCTTTCTGATTATTGAAATGTCGCTTCAAAGCCGTGTCCCCTTGAGAACGGAATTCTAGGAAGTCGGTATCTGGGGATTTTTGTTTAAGTTGGTGAAGTTGTGCAATGATGCCGACGCAAAGTTCTTGTAATTGAAGTTGACTTTCAGGTGTCGCATCAAATAGCCAGCCTCCGAAAACGTATGGGGGAATATCAGGTGGCACCCTTCCCTCTACTTGTTCCATCACAAAAAATGGAACTCCAAGAACATCTATTGATGGTTCTTCCCATAGGACTTTAGGAACTTTTATATCCGTGAGTTGTTCTACAAGTTTCATTACTTTGACTTGTAAAGAAAGGTCATAATTAGGAAATACAGGTATATCTTGATCCGTTGGGGCGAGTCTGGCAACTAGTTTTTTATGAACTTTCTTCTCGCCTTCACCCCATGTGGATTCAAATAATAGGGTCTCGCTTGACATGCCAGATCCGGAAGGGCGATCAAACTCACTAATGATTGCATTTGTTTCACCAGTAACATTTACTATCCATTCAGATAAATGAGCATGAATGGAAACTGGATCTAGAGAAGTTCGCTGAGGTTCTAGTTCATTAGTCATCGTTATGACATTAGTTCAGGAAGGTTGGGCTAGTCAGAATTACATAATCTACATTTTGTGTATGGAAATGATTCAAATAAAGGGATTTATAAGTTCAATAGGATTTTCAGACGGAAATCGCTTTGTCATAGGACACTGGAAAGAGTCTCCAATAGGTGAATTTGGTGACATCATGTGGGGAACTCCTAATGGCGAGAAGATTTTGATAGCAGGAAACCAGCAGGTCGCAGACTTTGTATCAGCTATCTACGACTTCGACCGAATCCAAATTGAGAATCTTCATACATCATCAAATGGAAAACGGACTGAAGCTAAAGCACCTAACCTTGAAATTGAAATTTCGGGGGGGTCAGTAGGGGGGATATTACCGGCTAGGCCGTTAGCTTTCACAAAGTATGTTGAAAATCCATTTGCTAGTTTACTCATGGGCGTTAAAACCTACGGGACCAGCTCAAGAGGAGTTGAGGAGTGGTACCAAGCAAAGAGGTGGAGATGGGTTAAGGATGGATCAGTAAAACTAAACGGCATTAATTTAGAGTCTCGTTCTAAATTTACAGAACCTATTCGTGTTGGGTTCTCTGAGCCACCTCGCAAATCTGCAATCGTTGAAATTCATGTAAGTATCAAATCTCCATTTGCTTTTGATTTTTAATTGCTCAATCACTCTTGAGTCGCCTTCCAGCTAAACATCGGTAATACTATAAATGAAATAACTGGGAGGTGTCTGAGTACCTGGTGGGCTCCCCCGCCTTCAAAGCGGGTGGGACGGGCGATCCCCGTCCGGCGGGTTCGATTCCCGTCCACCTCCGCAATATTTATCTTGAAACTTCTTTTACTAAACTGCTAAGAGATCTCGGGCTCCGGTATCACTACTTGGGTGACGGAGTTTAGACATTGCTCGAGCTTCAATTTGTCTTATACGCTCACGAGTTAGGTTAAAGTGTTCGCCAACTTCTTCCAAAGTTCTAGGCTCTCCTCGATCCAGACCAAAACGCAATTTTAAGATCTCCCGCTCCCGTTCATCTAGAGGAGCGAGCAATCTTGCGATTTCATCTGGAAGTAATGATGTCGCTGCTACTTCGAATGGGGAAGCAGCACCTCGGTCTTCCACCACATCTCCGAGTTCGGCATCACCATCTTCACGAAGAGGTTCTGAAAGGCTCAACGGCTCATTCGCGAACCTCAAAGCTTCAGTGATTTTATCCTCTGGCATTTCTACATCAGCGGCTAACTCCGTCATGGTCGCCGGTCTACCATACTTAAGTTCTAACCGTGTTCTCGCCTTTTGTAGACGTGCGAGAGTATCACCAGCATGAACTGGCAATCGGATTGTTCTACCAGTATTTGCAATTCCTCTTGTTATGGCTTGTCTAATCCACCACGTTGCGTAGGTTGAAAATTTAAACCCTTTTCTCCAGTCAAACTTTTCTACCGCATGCATTAAACCAAGGTTTCCTTCTTGGATTAGGTCAAGTAATGGAAGTCCCGATGCCTGATATTTCTTTGCTATCGAGACAACTAGTCGTAAGTTGGACTGAACGAATTTCTTTTCTGCTCGAGCGCCATTTCGGTCAAGACGTTTTAAATCACTTTTTTCTTTAGCAGTCAACTCTTCTGAGGCTGAAAGCTTTTCTCTTGCCTCGACACCCTTCTCAATTTTCTGTGCAAGTCGAACCTCATCCTCTTTAGTTAGAAGAGGATATTGTCCGATATCAGTGAGATACAACCTTACGAGGTCTTCTTCATCTCGTTCGACTCGCTCTTTAGGCAAAGTACGCTCTTTTCGTATCGTGTGAAACTCGTTTGTGTTTCACGCTCCGCAGTTTCAATCTACCGAGATAGAAGCTACTCGCAAACTCATTACACAAAAATTTTAAAGCATAAATTAATTAGTGCCTATAAATTTTAAATTTCATCCATCTGATGATTATTGCCAAGATAAGCATTAGTTATTGGTACCCGTCTGTCGCGCCCAAATGATTTTTTTGAAATTTTTGGCCCCAAGGGACTTTGCCGTCTTTTGTACTCTGCAAGGTCGACTAAGCGAGATATTTGATGTACGACTTCAGGATCATAACCCATATTCAAAAGTTCATGTTTAACAACATCATTTTCAACAAGCTCTTTAAGTAGTTCATCTAAGATCTCATAATCAGGAAGAGTCTGGTCGTCTCTTTGGTCTGGTCTCAGCTCAGCAGATGGGGGCTTTGTAATGATTGTCTTAGGAATTACTTCATAGCCTGCAATCTTATTCTTCCAACTAGATAGAGAGAAGACTTCTGTTTTCCATAGGTCTTTGATTACAGCAAAGGCTCCAGCAGTGTCCCCATATAATGTGGAGTAGCCAACAGCTAGTTCACTTTTATTTCCGGTTGTAAGAACTAGCCATCCAAACTTGTTGGATAGAGCCATTAGTAGAGTGCCACGTATTCTAGATTGAATATTTTCCTCGGCAATCCCTTCCGAAAGACCAGCAAAGTAATCTTCTGTCATATTAAGAAAAGCGTTGTGAGCTGGCTCAATAGGTATATTCATCTGATGACATTTCAGATTATTGATTAAGGCTTGAGCATCGCTCACTGAATGGGTGCTTGAAAAGCGCGAAGGCATCATAATAGCGTGGACATGCTCTGGCCCTAAGGCATCACAGGCAATAGCAGCAACAATTGCAGAATCAATGCCACCCGATAAACCCAAACACACATCAGTGAAACCATTTTTCTTCACATAATCTCTTGTTCCCAAACACAGAGCGTTCCATATTTGTTCCTCTTCAGTAAGAGCAGGAAGAGGTGCCGTTTTTACAGCGGCCTCTTTTCTCAAATCCGAAGTTATTTGAACGAGGTTTTCATTTTTTGTAGTCTTCTGCTTCTGCACATCAATATCGAATACAAGGACTTCTTCTTTAAATTGTGGAGCTCGAGCAATAATCTCCTTTTGGGAGTCCATTACGAAAGAGCCTCCATCAAAAACCAATTCATCCTGCGCTCCGACTTGATTAACGTACACAATTGGTATCTGAGTTTCCTCTACTCGTTCTGTGAGAACAATTTCTCTCGTCTGTAGTTTCTCTTTTTCATACGGCGAAGCATTTAGGTTTAAGATCACCTGGGCACCTAATGCAGCAAGATCAGTACTTATTCCGTTTGGTATCCAGATGTCTTCGCAAATGGTTATCCCGATATTAACTCCGCGTACTTTATAGATTTTCAACGGTTCAATTCCGGGTGAGAAATACCTCTCCTCATCAAAGACTCCGTAATCTGGAAGAGCTCGTTTGCTGTAAGTTCCCACTACCTTTCCTCTGGAGCAAATGGCTGCTGCATTTGATGTTCTTTTGACTGGGTCGGCAGCTGCGGCTTGGCCGTTGACAAATCCCAGCACGGCAACACAATCAGAAGTGTGGCTCGCTATTTCTTTGAGCATTTCTTGGGTGTCGTGCACAAAACCTCTTTTGAGTAGCAAATCTTCGGGTGGGTATCCACTAACTGCAAGTTCTGTAAATACGGCAATATCAGAACCCTTATCTTGAGCATTTGTATACGCAGAAAGAATCTTTTCTTTGTTGCCGGAAAGATCACCAACGTTAAGGTTCAACTGGCAAGCTGCAATTCTTAATGTAGCCATGTGTCCAAGGTTAGAGGCTATTGCCTAGGTGTGGATACTTGGGAAAGAGAGATTGCATTAATTTATTGTGGCTTCGAGTTAGAAAAGTAGCAGTCTTTGTATCGCCAGTAAGTAAACTATGTATGTGAGTGAACCAAATCAGATTGAAGTAAGCACCCATTTAGAAATTGATTTTGACAAGTTATCAAAGATTGGGGTTAGTGGTCATAAAGTCATACCAGTAGTCGTTCAGAATGCTGTCACTAAGGAGGTTCTTATTGTGGCATATGCCAATGACGAAGCTGTCGCAGAGACCTTTAGACGCGGCGAAGCCGTCTTTTACAGCACATCCAGAGAAGAATTATGGCACAAAGGTGCCACATCAGGGGACGTACTTGCGGTCAACGAAGTCCGGATAAATTGTGAGCAGAACTCATTACTCTATCTTGTAACACCGCAAGGCCAGGGGGCCTGCCACACTAAGGATGAGTCTGGAAAGTTCCGATCGAGTTGTTATTACCGATCAGTCTTGGATAACCATGAGCTTAAACACGTTTAGGAAGCTCTTGGGAGAGGCCTTAGCTTAAGGCCTCTCCAACAGTATTTGTCATAAGAGCCGCAACCACATACGGGTCAGCATTAGCGTTTGGCCTGCGGTCTTCGAGGTACCCTTTTTGATCCTCGGCGACTTGCCAAGGAATTCGAATCGAAGCGCCTCGATCAGATATACCATAACTAAATTGGTCAAATCTTTGGGTTTCGTGCTCTCCAGTTAACCTGTCTTCTATGCCCACTCCATAACCTGCTAAATGCTCTTCTGGTTTTCCAGGTGCTCCTAGTGCTTCACAAGCCGTTGTGATTGCATCAAATCCATCTCGCATGGCTTGAGTAGAGAAATTAGTGTGCATACCTGCCCCATTCCAGTCACCTTTCATGGGTTTCGCATCAATGCTTATCTCAACATTGTGATTTTCTCCTACTCGATAAAGTAGGTAACGAGCAATCCATAAGTGGTCGCCAACTTCAACAGTTCCGGCTGGACCTATTTGAAACTCCCATTGTCCTGGCATTACTTCTGCATTGGTACCAGATATTTTGAGCCCAGCTTCAATACAAAGAGTCGTGTGTTCTTCCACTGCATCTCTGCCATGGATTTTAAGTGCGCCTACGCCGCAGTAATACGGCCCTTGTGGAGCTGGAAATCCGTTTGGTGGGAACCCTGCTGGCCAACCTGTTGATGGATCAATCATCGTATACTCTTGCTCTAGCCCGAACCATGGATCTTGGTTCCCGTACTTTTCTTCGGCTTCCCTAGCAAGTGCACGTGTATTGGTTGGATGCGGAGTTTCCTTGTCCGTAAGGAATGTTTCACACATTACGAGGATGTTATTTCCGCCACGGATAGGGTCAGGGCATTGGAATACAGGCTTTAAGACAACGTCGGAATTATCACCAGTTGCCTGATTTGTAGACGAACCGTCGTATCCCCAGATACCTGGTTCGTCGCCGTCAGCTAGGATTTTTGTTTTTGATCGTATCTCAGCGGTTGGCTCTGTGCCATCAATCCAGAGATATTCAGCTCGGTAGGTCAATTGATTTCTCCATTCTTCAAAGACTAAAACAAGTAGATGAATTAATGGATTAGTTATTAAGTCATCTACTTACTAGTTAACACGACTCTAGAGCGTAAGTGACAAAGAAATGTTAACAGAGTGTTAATTTGAGTTTGATAAGGGGACTTTTGCTGTAATTTGGTTAGAAATAATATATGGAACCCAAAAAAGATTATGCATTGAGAACAGTAGAAGAGCGAGGGGTACGTCTAATTCGCTTGTGGTTCACCGATGTTCTGGGACAATTAAAATCATTAGCTATTTCTCCGGCAGAACTTGAAGCTGCTTTTGAGGAGGGTTTACATTTTGATGGGTCTGCTATTGATGGTTTTAGCAGAGTTCAAGAAAGTGATGTACTGGCGATTCCCGATGCAAATAGTTTTGAACTGTTGCCATGGGTAGATCCTTCGGAACCAACTGGTCGAATATTCTGCGACATCCATAATCTTGATGGGACTCCCTTTGCCGGTGATCCCCGCCATGTATTACGAAGAAACCTTCAACAAGCAAAAGAAAAAGGATTTACATTTTTTACTGCACCGGAGATTGAATACTTTTACTTTGAAAGCGCAAGTAATCCTGTTCCTTTAGATAACGCGGGCTATTTTGACCTAACAACACTTGACCTGGGGAGTAGTTTACGACGCCGAACATTAGCGATGTGCGAAGCCATGGGCATACCAGTTGAGTATTCATTTCATGAAGATAACGCCAGCCAACATGAAATTGATCTTCGTTATACCGAAACGCTTGACATGGCCGACAATATCATGACCCTTCGTCTAATCGTTCGTAAAATAGCTTTAGATGCAGGCATCCATGCAACATTTATGCCTAAACCCCTCGACAAGGGACAGGGATCTGGAATGCATACACATATGTCTCTCTTCAAGGGCGACGTAAATGCGTTTCATGATTCAGGCGACCCCATGGGCCTCTCAGATACGGCACGAAAGTTCATGGCCGGGGTGCTTCATCATGCTCCAGAACTCACAGCGGTCACAAATCAGCTAGTAAATAGCTATAAAAGAATGATAGCTGGTTATGAATCCCCTGTATATGTAAGTTGGGCAAGAAACAACCGATCTGCCCTTGTTCGTGTTCCCATTCACAAAGCAGGAAAAGCTTCGTCAACTAGAATTGAATATCGAGCTCTTGACTCAGCTGCTAATCCGTATCTGGCATACTCTGTTATCCTTGCCGCCGGTCTAAAAGGTATTGAAGAGAACTACGAACTTCCCAGCGAAGCCGATGATAACCTCTGGTCACTTACTAGAAGTGAAGCGCGTTCATCTGGTTTACGACAACTTCCTCAAGATTTGCGGCAGGCTTTGGATCTTATGGAGGATTCTGATCTTGTAGCTAATGCTTTGGGCGAGCATATTTTTGAATGGTTTCTCAGAAATAAAAGATCTGAGTGGGAACTCTATCAGGGAAGAGTCACTCCATTTGAGCTTGAACAATACCTACCGGTGTGGTGATGGAAAATAAAAAAAATAGAATCAAATAATCTATGCAAATAAAACTCTCGTTACGTCAAGAAATAACACTCACCCGAAGGACTTGAACATATGTCTCCTTTGCTTGTGTACCCAGACCCACCTCCTCCCGAACTAGCACAATCACTTGACCTTGCGGGCTTTTCGTGGAAAGCAGTTTGTAATTCAACAATTGCTGATGAAGAGTCAAAAGATCAGGATTGGGCAGGGGCGGTTATTGTTGCTGATGAAGACCCTAACGATGCTTTTGCCTTTGCTAGGTTCTTACGAAAGAAGTCAAAACCTCAGCAGGGTATTTTAATTCTCTTGAATGCCACACAACTAGGTCAATTAGAACTCCGAGATGAATTATTCGATGATTTCATATTGACCCCTTTCCGCCATCAAGAATTAGAAGCTCGATTAAGACATCTTTTCTGGTCACAAGGCGTCGACAGTCGAGGTGAGGTCTTGACTCATGGTGATCTAATCTTAAATCTTGAAACATACCAAGCATCTGTGAATGGACGTCCTCTTGATTTAACTTACATGGAATATGAATTGTTGAAATTTTTAGTTTCACATCCAGGAAAAGTTTTCAGCAGAGAGACATTGTTGTCACGTGTCTGGGGGTATGACTATTTCGGCGGGGCACGAACTGTAGATGTTCATGTCAGAAGACTTCGATCAAAATTAGGAGAGGAATACGCAGGATTAATTCAAACAATTCGTTCTGTGGGGTACAGCTTTGGTCAAGCTAGATGGGGTTCTTAAGCGAAGCCAATTTGAAATTCAAGGCTTGACTTTAGCTACTTGGTTTCTGATAAAAATCCTTTTGACTTAAATCGTAAAGTTCAGTCCCTTGATTCTCTTTATCAACTTCTTTTTGTAAGACAGTTCCGAGTAACCCACTAAACAACAGTCCTGTCATAATGATAGATACTGGCACAATGACGATTAGCAAGATGATGATGACTACCGATCCACCCATTAATTAACTCCTATGTGCTACTCGCTACTTAATCAGCTATCTCTATCCTAGCCCAAGCTTCAATCTCCACAACCGCTCCAAGAGGCAAGGCAGTGACAGCCACAGCAGAACGCGCGGGCCGATGGGAACCAAATTCTTTCATATAGATAGCATTCATTGGCTGGTAGTCGTCGATATCAACAAGAAAAACAGTCGTCTTTACAATATTTTGCAAGGTGAGTCCTTCGCCAGCTAACAGGGCTTTGAGGTTTTTAAATGTCTGAATCATTTCAGCTTCAAGTCCGCCAGAAACTAATTCACCATCAAGCAAACCTATTTGCCCAGATGTTATGAACCATTCTCCTGCTTGCAGTATTGGGGAATATGGTCCGATTGGCTTTGACATATCTTTAGAATACCTGTCCTTATTAATGAACTATGAGACTCTTAACAAACTCTTGTGAAGGGGTAGTAGAATTCAAAAATGATTTACAAGAATATAGCTGTTGACAGCAAAGCTTTATCTCGTAGGCTATTTCTATTAGGTACTGGAACCATGGCTATTTCAGCAGCATGCTCGCAAAATACTGTGACCTCTGCAAGCCCTTCAATTGATAACCTTCGTTACCTGAAAAGTGGTTTCGCTGATGGTCTTATAAGCCCGTCAACAATCATTGAGGGAATGCCTCAACGGACGCCTTTTTTGCTTTATGGGTCTGATGGAATTCCAATAGTGAACGATGTCCCGAGAGCAATCCCAGTAACTTTACAATTCCCTTCAGGAAAGTCACTTGAGCTTGAATTAAAAGAATTCAGTGAAGGAATTCCCACTCCGTATTTTCCTATGTTCTTTGAATCAAACGAAGTAGGTCTTCATAAAGTGGCTTACGTGATTGATGAGACTCCTCAATCGCTTTCTTTTCTAGTTTCAGATAAAGGCGATGTCGATCTAGTACAAGTTGGAGAAACATTACGTAGAACAGAGATACCCACTTTTGATAACCCTTTGAATTTCTCAGTAATTTGCACTCGATTCGATCCTTGTCCTTACCACTACGTGACTGTTGAAGAAGCACTCTCTAATTCCTTATCGACTGTACTGCTAATTTCTACTCCTGGTTTTTGCCAGACAAGCATTTGCGGTCCTTCTTTGGAAATATTGATAGAGCTAGTTGGTGAGAGCACTAATGGCCTCAATGTCATACACGCTGAGGTGTATATTGATCCTGAGAAAATAGCAGAAGTGAATAACTTTCAGAGTCTGTTATCTCCGGTGATAAGAGACTATGGAATGTCCTTTGAGCCAAGTCTAATAGTCGCCAATAGCGAAAACGTAGTAGTTGCTCGGCTCGATTACATGTTCGACAAGCTTGAAATAGAGAATGCTTTATCTCTAATTAACTAAAGCTTTGTCCGCATCCACAAGTCTTTTGAGCATTTGGATTATCAATGCTGAATCCCGACTGGTCCAGACCATCTTTGTAGTCAAGCGTGGCGCCCTGAAGAAGCATTGAACTTGATGGATCGACAACAACACGTATAGGACCAAAGCTTATTGTTTCGTCGTCATCAGCTATGTCTGAATCAAAATACATTTCATAGCTAAAACCAGAGCATCCTCCTGGCCTTACCGCTACGCGAAGCGCTAGATTGTCTTCACCTTCGCCTTTAATTAATTCGTCTACTTTTGTGGTTGCGGACTCTGTAAGTGTTATCACTTCTAACTCCATTTATTTGTTTTATTCATTTTACAAGAAACTACGGCAGAGAGAAAAGGGTTGTGGCAAAAAACTTTGTATGATTTTTTTTATGGGTGTAGATCAGTCTGGTCTTGAAATCAAAGAAAAAGTCATAAATCAACTGCGGGGAGTCGTAGACCCCGAGCTTGGCTCGGACATTGTTGATTTAGGAATGGTGAAGGAAATTGATTTCAAAGATACCGGTGACTTGCACATAACGATTGCGCTGACCACTGCAGGGTGTCCTCTTAAAGCCCAAATTCAAAAAGATGTTCGGTTGAGAATGAAGAACGTCGTAGAAGTTTCAAGTGTAAAAATTGAGTGGACTGAATTAACAGACGAAGAACGTGCACAAACAATGGATCGGGCACGTTTTAATTTGTCGCAGGAAGATGTCGTAACCCAAATTCCTCAGACAACGAAATCAATTATGATCGCATCAGGGAAAGGTGGAGTTGGTAAATCTTCAGTAACTGCAAATATAGCTACCGGATTAGCTTCTAGAGGTTTGACAGTTGGTGTTCTTGATGCCGATATTTGGGGGTTTTCTATTCCACAAATGCTTGGCGTTGATGGAAGGTTAGCGGGTAATGAGGAAACGAAAAAGATTGTCCCCTTGGTTAAAAATGTAGGAAAAGGTACGTTGAAAATTATCTCAATGGGGTTTTTAGTTGATGAAAACAAAGCATCACTTAATTGGCGAGGTTTAATTCTTAATCGTGCTGTCCGCCATTTTCTCGAAGACGTTGAGTGGGGAGATATGGATTACCTTGTGATAGATATGCCTCCAGGAACTGGTGACGTTCAAATGGGATTGGCAAAGATGCTGCCAAGGTCAGACATGATCGTTGTGACCACCCCATCAAAAACAGTACAAACTGTAGCTACACGGGTAGCTAGCATGGCACAAAGCTACTATCTACGAATTGCTGGAGTAATCGAAAATATGTCTGCTTTCATTAATGAAGAAGGTAACCGCTATGAGATCTTTGGAACTGGGGGGGGCGAAAAACTTGCGCAAGAACTTGGTGTTCCTTTACTCGGATCGATTCCGATTGATCCATTCGTGAGTGACGGCTCGGATACCGGAGTTCCAGTAATTCTAGGAGAAGGACATGCCGCGGAATCCTTAAATTTGATTGTTGATGAGGTACTTGCTGCAATTCCGAAGGTCAACCCGATAGATTGCACGGCACATGGTTCATTAGAAACTTCGGTAACAATCTCAAATAGTTAGCGGATTGACCATCCGGCCTTAAGGTGTTTGACTGACTTTTCTTCAGCGAGTTTCGTTAAATGAACCTGAACGGATTCAGCTAGGCTCTCAATATCTTCGGTATTTGAACCTTTCGATGCGCTTGCGGTTGCAATTTCGGTTGGAGTCTTGGCACCTTTCTTCAAAGCTTTCAAGATGTCCTGATCAGTCTTATCAAAAGATTGGATAGCTGAAGATATAGCGTTCTTAGGGTCTTCAATCACGTGACCAAACGCTGGTGCGAATCTCTTTAACCGCATTTTTTGTGTCTTTTGAAAACTCTGATGGTAAGCCGAGAGATCCGAGCAACCGGTGATTAAAGGGATTGACTTATCATCCGAAAGTAGCTTTCCGCATATTAGAGTTCTTTCCTCTTCTAATAAGAATGACTTATGATCAGTAACTGGGCCGTCCATATCGTGGATAGTGATTCTGAACTCGGTTCCCAAAATTGTGTCACCATCTTGAGGAGTTAATTTCTCAGCTCCGGTGCGTTCAATGAGAGCATCAATTGCCCCTGCATGCTCTGGATCAGAGCATGTGCTGGTGACCCACTTGATTCGATCTCCACCGCAGCCAATGACAGAGTCTAAGTGAGCGCTATTTTCTGGCCCCGGATCTATAACAACAATCTCATCAATACCTATAAGGTAAGTGTTAGTTCCGTAAGACCTTATAGGGCTTGGATTTAATGCAAGGATTCTTCGCACTAATGGGCTTAATGCTCTAGCAACGCCAGGCACTATAGGCTCCGGTCCTTCTTCCTTATCTTCTTCCATGATTAAAAAACCGTTGAGACCTTTCTTAGTCATCCTGTGAGTCGGAGGGATAATCTTCGCTGTTATCTTCTGCGTGTAGATCTATAATTCTACCTTGATCATTCCGATAGAAGAAGAAAGAATTACGAGAATTATTTTTTTTGCGCTTGTTATCGTTTGATTGACCGAATATTGAAGTCCTCTGTTTAAACCTGCCGACGATAAGGCTTCTAAATATAGGCCTTGTTAGTGGAAATAGCAGCAGCAGACCTAAAGCATCAGTTAAGAATCCTGGAGTTAGCATCAATGCCCCAGCAAAGAGAACTAATCCACCGTCAACTAACTCTTTATTTGGTATTTGCCCCGTGGTTAGTTGCGTTTTAATTTTTCGAATTATTCCTATTCCCTGAGCCCGAACTAGCCAAGCTCCTATGAGGCTCACCAGTATTAGCAGAATGATTGAATTAAATACTCCTGTGTTCTGAGCAACTTGAATAATCACATATAGTTCTGCAATCGGAATAATTATGAAAAGTAGAAACAAAAGAAGCATCATTACATTCTATGAGCTGTTTCTTGACGTTTGACTAAAGTTTCATCTGTGTTATTTTTTAGGCTTCATTAAATTCTTTTATGAAAAAATAGGTTGAATCGTCGTAGAGTCAATGTATGGATAATTATCCTCCTTCTGTAAATGAACTAGTAGATGCCCATTCCAACTCAGGGATACCACGACCTCTTCTCGTAGAGGAAGCAAGAATAGCGATCGATGAGGGGAAATGGGAAAGGTTAGATGAGCGGGTTGACGCTCTAAGGAAATTGGCCCTTCAGGAGGTTATTAATGCAACTGGCGTGCTTTTGCACACAAATCTTGGTCGTGCATCCTGGCCAACAACTTTCTCAGGCAATCCAGTAAATCTCGAGCTTGATTTAAACTCAGGTTCTAGAGGTTCTCGACAAGGATATTTAGGTCACTTATTTGCAAATTTATGCAAGACAGAGGCGGCGATGGTTGTGAATAACTGTTCATCAGCGGTGCTTCTTATTCTTTCTGCTTTGGCGCATGAGAAAGGTGTAGCAATTTCCAGAGGCGAAATGGTAGAGATAGGCGGAGGTTTTAGGGTTCCAGATGTTCTTGAATTGTCCGGTGCGTATCTGGTTGAAGTGGGGACAACGAATAAGACAAGACGTGAAGACTATGAAAGATCGATTAACGCTCACCGTGATGTTTCAATGATTATGAAAATCCATCAATCAAACTACAAAATTGTTGGTTTTACAGAATCTGCTGAGATCAGAGAATTGGCTGACCTCAATGTGCCTCTCGTTGCAGATATAGGATCAGGACTGTTAGACGAGAATTGTTTTTGGCTTGAGAGCGGTCCTCCTAACTGGCTTATTGGAGAACCCGGTGCTCGACAAACGCTCGCTGAAGGAGCTGATATTGTTACTTTTTCATCAGATAAGTTATTGGGGGGACCGCAAGCCGGAATCATAGCTGGGAAAGCAGATCTTATAGAAAAGTGTCTTGACCACCCGTTTGCCAGAGCAGTCAGACCTGGTTCTTTAGTCCTCTCATCTCTTCAAGAACTTTGCCATAAATATCTCAATCGTCAATGGACTGAGATCCCATTTTGGAAAATGGCTTTAACGACTAAAGATGAGCTTCAAGATCGAGCTGAGCATTTTGACATTGGAGAACCGGTTGCACTTAATTCTGTACCTGGAGGAGGAACGCTTCCTGGTGTCGAAATCCCATCATATGGTATTCAGATAGATCATGATATTTCAAGGGAACTTCGAGATGGAACGGAAGATAACTTACCAATTATTGCAAGAGTCGAAGACAGAAAGACTCTTCTTGATTTAAGAACAATTCATCCTTCTTTAGACGATCAAGTGATGACATCATTAAAGCAGATTCTTTAGGATTGTGAACAAGCACGTTATTTGTACAGCCGGTCATGTTGATCACGGGAAATCTACCTTGGTAAATGCCTTGACCGGAGTTGACCCAGATCGATGGGTGGAAGAAAAACGTAGAGGGCTAACTATTGATCTAGGTTTCGCTAAAGCTGATAGGAGAAATAATGGCTTCGTCTCATTTATTGATGTTCCAGGTCATGAGAGATTTTTAAAAAATATGTTGGCAGGTGTTGGAGCAGTTGATGGGTGCCTTTTCGTTGTTGATGGTACTGAAGGGTGGAAACCCCAATCCGAAGAGCATCTTCGCATATTAAATCTGCTGGGAGTAAAGAAAGGCTTAATTGCTCTCACCAAGATTTCTTTGACAGATGATGACCTACGCGAAATCGTTTTACTTGAAATCAAAGACCACTTAAAAGGCACTTTTCTTGAGAGTGCACCAATTATTCCAGTTGACAGCATTACAGGAGTAGGTATTGATCATTTAGTAACAGAGTTAGAAAATATGTTGGAGGATACCCCTGTTGCAAAAGATAATGACAGACCTCGTCTTTGGATTGACAGAGTATTCACAGTAAAGGGTGCTGGGACAGTCGTGACAGGCACTCTTACTGGTGGATCCCTAAAAGTTGATGATGAAATTGTTATCAATCCACAGAACGTTGCAACAAAGATCCGCTCTCTTCAGTCTCACGATGAACAAATTTCAAATATAGGACCAGGATCCCGTGTTGCTATTAACTTAGCTAATATTGATCATCGAAGCATCTGGAGAGGAAGTGTTATCACTTATCCAGAACAATGGTTTCTTACATCAACATTCGATGCTGAATTAGATGTACTTCCAAGTATTAAACATGAAGTCTCGCGACGTGGCGCCTATTTGGCGTACATAGGAACAAAGGAAGAATTCGTAAAGGTTCGAGTACTCGGTGATGAAGTAATCCCTGCTGGAAGCAAAGGTTTGGTTCGTGTGTATATGGATGAGAAGTTACCGCTCATGATGGGTGATCGGCTTATTCTTAGAGAAAGCGGAAGAAATGTGACTATAGGCGGTGCGATAGTACTAGACCCCGATCCCATTCTGCGAGCAGTGGAGGCAAAGCCTGATAGTTCAATAGACAGAATAATCAGCGAACATAAATGGATAACGGTTTCTCATCTTGAGGCATTAACTGGAGTGCGCAGAGAGGAAGATGTGCCTGGATGGATTGTTGATCCGCATTGCCTTGAGGACATGATTGCGAATTTATCTCAAAGGCTACTAACTGCAGGTAATTTAGGTCTCGATATAACATCACTTGATCGATTCGAACGAGCTGCAATCGAATTACTTAAGGGAGTCGTGATTGAGGGTAAATACCTTCGGATGGAGGGGGCAGATAATTTTTCAGACCATCCTTATTTGAGGCAATTGGAATCAGACCTTTTTAAACCACCAGATGCGGATGGAGTAGATCCAAGAGAGTTACGAGAATTAGTGCGTCGCGGATTAATTATTGAGCAGAATGGAATTTTCTTTTCACAAAAAGCGGTTGCAAGTGCGGCCAAAAGAATACAAGTATTGCTGAAAGAAAATCCAGAAGGAGTAACTGTTGGAGAGGTTCGCATAGCTTTAGATAGCACGAGAAAATATGTGCTTCCGCTTCTTAACCATTTGGATCAGATAGGTGCAACAGTCAGAAGAAATGATGTTCGGTTAGAAGGTAAAAGATTACCTGAAATCATATGACACTTGTTAAGCATAACGCTAGGTTTATGAAAGAAATAAGCGAAGCTAAGGAGAACTATGGAGTCTGGACCAACACCTCATCTTGAAGGCATTCGCGGTGATTATGCACCTACGGTTCTTCTACCTGGAGATCCCAAAAGAGCGAGGTTTATAGCTGAGAATTATCTCACAAACGTTAAGTTGGTTAATTCTGTAAGAGGCGCTGAGGGGTTTACAGGAGAGTTCGATGGGGCTCCTATTTCTGTTCAATCAGTTGGGATGGGAATTCCTTCTGCATTGATTTACTACACAGAGTTGATCAGATTTTTTGGCGTCAAAAAATTGATACGAGTTGGTAGTTGCGGGGGGTTGAATGAATCTGTTCGTTTGGGTGACCTTATTTGTGCCTCGGCTGCTGGAACTGACTCTGCTGCAATTGGGAAGCTAAATGATGGCTTAACTCTTCCTTCGGTAGCGGATTGGAAATTACTCTATTCGGCAGTAAATGTTGCAGAGAATGCAGGAATATCAATGTCTGTTGGACCTGTTTTTACCAGCGATTTATTTTATGGACCTGACCCTGAACTCTTTTCTAAGCTAACGAGGCATGGAATTCTTGGAGTTGAAATGGAAATAGCAGGTTTGTACACAATCTCCCAGGCCGAGGGCGTTCAGGCATTGGCTCTTGTAACTGTTAGTGATGACATAATTCGACAGGAAATCATGAGTTCTGCTGATAGAGAATCTACATTTGACGAGATGATTCAAGTCGCATTGGGGATTGTTTAGGACTGAGCTTGGCTTTTCAGTTAAATATTCGATTATTGAATGCTTGGGATTATCTGCCTTCGTTCTGTTTCGTTAAGCCCTCCCCAGATGCCATGTTGTTCTCCTATTTGGAGGGCGTAGTTTAAGCAATCATTCTTTACCGAACATGTTTGACAAATCAGTTTTGCCCGACGTTCACGCTCTCTTTTGTCAGATTTTCTTTCAAAATGTGATGGAGGAAAGAAGATTTTTATCTGGGGACCGCGACAAGCAGCACGAACCTGCCATCTTTGATCATTCAAAACTACGCTCATGATCCCCCTTTAAAGGGAACCTAGTCAGAGTTTTTTCGTTGGGCAAGAAAAAAA
>DBHP01000079.1:20642-24245 GCA_002295705.1 Candidatus Neomicrothrix sp. UBA825
TCTATTTGTGTTGTGGCGAACCTTCCTCTAATCATGATTGGCATTCCTCTTGCCATGAGTACTAGGACTCCAATAATGCCTACAGACATGGGTATCCAAGACATTTCTACGTTTACTTCGTAGTACAGGAAAATCGTTCCAATTGTGAACATTACTTGACCTATCAATGTCCAAACTCTTGGGACTACTGTTTGAATATCTATGGCAAAGGCAAGCATTGAGAAGATTATAAGTAACAAAGCCCATAGCCTGAATGGAAGAATCGTCAAGCCATATGCGCTTAACGCTACTGAAATGGCACCGATTACTCCAGCGATACCTGCTCCTATTGAAAAGAATTCAAATAATAAGAGCGCTAAACCTGAAATAAGAAGCAGATAAGTTATAGGGGGGCTCGCAACGGTGTGCATTAGTTGATCAACTAGATTTAAACGATTAATTTTCGTTTTTGTAAGAGGTGATAGTCGAGGACCATCATCTGTCTGGATTACTTCTGAAACAAAGCTATCGCGATTAACCAAAAAATCTCCAAGAGTGGGGTTTGCGCATCTAGCGAGTTGCTCTTTCTCAGTCAAAGTTTTACCTAATTCATCAATTTCAACTCGATCGCACTGTACGAGGTTAGCTTCAATAGCTTCAGTCCACTCAAGGGTGCTATTTCTTAGACTCTCAATTTTTTCTTGGTAAGAACTATTCAATTCCATGCTTGAGAAGACATATTCACCTGTTTTACCAATTGATGATCCTATAGAGACCCCGAGCGAATCAGCTAAGAGAGCTAATTGAGCGACTCTTCCCTGTGTAGTTGAGCCAGAAGGACCAACCCAAACTTCTATTGGAATAGAAGAATCCAAAAACGCTTGTCCCAGCGCTACTAACCTTTGATTTGAAATTACGGCTTGTTTTGAATTTACTTGTAAAACCAAAGCATTTGCTCCATTTTGTTGAGCATCAATGATTGAATTTTCAAGAGCTGAGGCGAGAACGTCATCAAGTAAGCCACTGACTTCAAATACCTCTACGTAACCAGGGTTAAGTGATTCTTGACTTTCTTGCCCGTGGAGCTGTTGTGCCGAAAGAAGCGAATAGCCTAAAACAAGTGTTATTAATAAGAAGACTTTAGAGCGCGAGGACTTCACGGTCTTGATAGAGGGGGTAAATCGCATATCTCTATCTTATATGTCTTGGGATTCTCCTAAGACATCGAGGGCATCGTTAACTGACTCAGTGACAGTTACAATCTGGTCAAAACCTGTTGTTTTTAGTAGGCCCAACAATGATTCTCTCTCGCACGAAACAACGATTTGGCCATTATTTTCCCCTGCTTTTCTGATACTTCCAATTAATGCTCCTAGACCTGCAGAGTCCATAAATGGTACATCACTGAGATCAATAAGTAGCTTTGACACTGTTGCTAGTGAGCTCAAGGCATCTCTGAATTCATCAACGGTATAAGCGTCAATTTCTCCAGATGGCTGACACATTGAGAAATCGGTATTACCTTCAATTTTGATTTCTAACATTGAGCTCCTCTCTTGAATGAGAAATATTATGTGGTGGTAATACTAAAGCGCAAATTCGTTTTTGTATAGCTCAATTGATGATGTTAAGAGACCATTCTTTGGGTTGTGAATAGAGTTGTAGGTTTTTGACGATAGTGTTTAGCTATGGATAAAGTTCTCCTTGCTACTGATTCTGATGAAACTGCAGAGGAGACTTTTGCTGCTTTACTGGGACCAGACACTTCCGTTAGTCGAGTGACACGTGGCGAAGATGTTCGAGAAGTAGTCGCTGAACTAGAACCAGACCTTGTTATTTTGGATTTACAGATCGGCAACATGGGAGGCGTAGCCGCAAGCCTTGACCTAAGGCATGAGATTACTGCTGGAAGAATCAAACCGTTAAAAATCATTTTATTGTTAGATCGGGAAGCTGATAGCTGGATTGCTACTGAGGCTGAAGCGGATTGTGAGCTTGTAAAGCCACTTAATGCTTTGCGTTTACGAAAACTAGCCAGGTCGCTTCTCTAGATTTCTAGTCGGGTAGGCGGGATTTGAACCCACGACCTCCTCGTCCCGAACGAGGCGCGCTACCAACCTGCGCCACTACCCGTATTTCATACCTGAGCGTATTGTAAACATTAAAAAACCATACGCACTATCTCTTTAATTCTATTGAGGGGTCAACATATCTTAGGCAACCACAACATAGTCTTTTGTTAGCTATGTGAAGGGTGTCTATGCAGATTTCAGAATTTCAAAGTCATATAGAAGATGTTTATGGGGAAAAGGATCGAGAGCGCGGTATTGCAATGTCCGTCGCTTGGTTAGCAGAAGAAGTTGGAGAACTTGCTCAGGCAATTAGAAAGGGAACTCATGATCAACGAGTACACGAATTCGGGGATGTCATCGCATGGGTATTTTCGTTAGCAAATCAAGTTGGCGTTGACGTGGAACAAGCACTTGATCGCTATGTAACTAACCCACCGTAGGAGCTTATTTAGCTGAGTAGTTCCTCAGCTATTTGAATGGCATTTAATGCAGCACCTTTTCGTAAATTATCGCCTGAAAGAAATAAATTAATTCCGTTTTCAAGGACTGTATCTGGCCTGATCCGGCCTACGAATGTTGGATCAACACCTGCAGATTTCAATGGCGTAGGAATGTCATCGAGAACGACTGCTGGAACTTCACTAAGTATTTCTTTCACTCTTTGTGCAGTAATGGGACTCTGAAACCCAGCTGTTATCGCCAATGAGTGTCCAGTATAAACCGGAACCCTGACACAGGTTGCTGTGACAGCGAGATCATCAATTTCAAGGATTTTTCTGCTTTCGTCTCGGAGTTTGCGTTCTTCGTTGGTTTCCTCTAATTCATCTTCAATTAATGATCCACAGAAGGGAACAACATTGAATGCTATTGGCTCTGGGAAACTATTTCCAGGAGGGTATTTAATGGCCTGTCCATCGTGAGTTAGATTTATAGCAATCTCGCCTGCCTCACGTACTTGTTCACTTAGCTCTTGAACTCCGGCCAACCCTGCACCGGAGGTTGCTTGGTAGGTTGAAACTACAAGGTTGCGAAGACCAGCTTCTAGATGCAATGGTTTTAGGACTGGCATGGCAACCATAGTTGTACAGTTTGGATTAGCAATAATATTCTTTGAGGTATTCTTAATGGCATGAGCGTTGACCTCGGGAACTACCAGTGGGACGTCAGGATCCATCCTCCATGCAGAAGAATTATCAATTACAACTGCCCCTGCAGACGCAACTTTCGGGGCTAATTCCTTTGATAATTGTCCGCCCGCAGAAAATAAAACAATATCGAGGTTCTCCCATTTTGCTGTAGCGGCATCTTCCACAAGGATCGATTGTCCTTGAAATTCTATTTCTTTTCCTGCACTTCGAGACGACGCAAAAAACCGAATTGATTTAATAGGAAAATTTCTTTGCGCGAGAATTTCACGCATTACTGTTCCGACTTGACCTGTTGCCCCAACTATTCCAATATTCATACCTTGAGGGTACTCACAAGAACGGGTCTTTGTGGGACTTTTCTAATCGAACTAGGAATTTATGTTCATGCCTAGAAATTCTTTAAT
>DBHP01000024.1:0-3568 GCA_002295705.1 Candidatus Neomicrothrix sp. UBA825
AGACTATGCAAACGAAGTGATTACCCTTCCCAAAGCACTCGATGAGAAGGTAGCAAGACTACATCTAGACTCGCTCGGTGTGCGGCTTACGGAGTTGACAGAAGACCAAGCTGATTACATAGATGTAAACGTAGACGGCCCATTCAAGCCGGCACACTACCGGTATTAGACATCCCTGATAGCATTATTATTGAAAGCGTTCGCTGAATATGGAGCTTGAAATCGTTGAGTAAAAACCCAATCAAAAAGATCCTCCGTTCTGGTGAGGGCAAAAAACTTAAGCTGCTGCAAGACCTAGTTCCAGATATCAATGAGCTAGAGCAGGATTTCCAAAAGCTTTCTGACGAAGATTTACGCGCTAAAACCTCAGAGTTTAAATCTCGTGTATCGCAGGGTGAAGGTGTGAATTCTCTCATTATTGAAGCCTTTGCGGTTGTAAGAGAAGCGTCTAAGCGAGTTCTAGGACAAAGACATTATGACGTTCAGCTAATTGGCGGGGCTGCATTGCATTTCGGATGGGTTGCTGAAATGAAGACAGGTGAAGGTAAGACTTTGACCTCAACGTTGCCAATATATCTCAACGCTCTGTCTGGTAAAGGGGTCCACGTCGTAACCGTAAATGACTACCTAGCGACACGCGATGCTGAATGGATGGGGCAGATTTATAAGTGGCTTGGGCTGGAGGTTGGGCTAGTCGTCCCAGGAAATAGGGATACTCAACATAAAAGACGACAATACGATGCAGACATAACATATGGGACCAATAATGAGTTGGGTTTTGACTATCTTCGAGACAACATGACGATGTCGTTAGAAAATAAGGTTCAGCGGGGTCATAACTATTGCATTGTTGATGAAATTGATAGCATCCTTATTGACGAAGCTAGAACTCCTCTTATAATCAGTGGGAAATTAGCTGACGCAGCGAAAATTTATTATCAGTTTGCAGAGATAGTCCAACGTCTAAACAGAGATGAACATTACGAGGTCGATGAAGAGAAGAGGACAGTTGCTCCAACTGAAAGTGGAGTCTCGGCAGTAGAAAAGGCTCTAGGTATTGAAAACCTATATGAGGGAATATCGGCAAATCTAGTTCATCAGTTTCAGGTTGCTTTGAAGGCAAAGGAGCTTTTTCATAAGGATAAGGAATACATCATTACGAGTGGTGAAGTGAAGATAGTTGATGAGTTCACGGGACGTGTGCTCGATGGAAGAAGATGGAGTGATGGCCTTCACCAAGCTGTTGAAGCCAAAGAAGGCGTATCAATCAAAGAAGAAAACCAAACGTTGGCAACTATTACACTCCAAAACTATTTCCGACTCTATGAGAAGCTTGCTGGCATGACCGGAACCGCTGAAACTGAAGCGGCAGAATTTTACAACACATATGGCTTGCATGTTGTTCCTATCCCTACAAACTTGCCGATAGTTCGCAAGGATGAAGTGGACTATATTTATCGATCTGAAATGGGTAAATATAATGCATTGGTAGAAGACATTATTGAGCGTAACGAGAAAGGTCAACCAATTCTTGTAGGAACAATATCGGTGGAGAAATCTGAACTTGTATCTGAACTGCTCAATAAGAGGGGCATTGACCACAATGTGTTGAATGCGAAGCTTCACGCCAAAGAAGCTGATGTCGTAGCTCAAGCTGGTCGGATAGGCGCAGTTACAGTAGCGACAAACATGGCCGGACGGGGAGTCGATATTATTCTCGGAGGCAACCCAGAAGCACTAGCTGAAAGAGATCTCCGTTTAGAAGGATTAGAACAATCTGACAAACTGGGCGCAAGTAGATACAGTGAGCTCTTAGAAAATTACCAGTCTCTTTGCTCTGATGAAGGAAGAAGAGTCAAAGATGCCGGCGGTCTTTACGTTCTAGGAACTGAGCGGCACGATAGTCGCCGTATCGACAATCAGTTGCGAGGCCGCTCAGGAAGGCAAGGAGATCCTGGAGAGTCAAGATTCTACCTTTCCTTGGAAGATGAGCTTATGAGACTCTTCGCTACAGGGGCAATGGATTTCGTAATGAAAAAAGCATTACCTGACGACGCACCTTTAGGTGACAAGTTTGTTTCAAAAGCTATAGAAAGAGCGCAAAACACGGTTGAACAACGAAACGCTGAGACTCGAAAAAATGTTCTGAAATATGATGAGGTCATGAATGAGCAGAGAAAGGTAATCTACGCGCGCCGGAATGAAATCTTGAGCGGAGAAGACTTAAGAGAGGATACGATCAACAACTTTGCGACGGTTATTGACGATGCACTGAATGCATACTGTCCAACAGAGCACAAAGAGGACTGGGACCTAGAGGGATTAGTAACTGCTTTACAGGGGTCATGGCCCCAAAAGATTGAATTATCTGAGCTAGCCAAACATCAAGATGTAAATGCACTCTACGAAGAAATTATGGAAAGTGCCATACAATTCTATGAAAGTCGTGAAACAGAACTCACGCCCGATGTAATGAGGCAAGTGGAGGGGCAAATCATGCTTCGAATTCTTGACCAAAGGTGGAGAGACCATTTGTACTCTATGGATTATTTGAAGGAAGGAATCCACTTACGTGCTATGGGGCAAAAAAACCCCTTGACAGAATGGCAACGTGAGGGATTTGAAATGTTTGAGACGATGATGGACTCAGTAAGCGAAGACTTTGTAAAGTACGTCAGCCACATTGAGATAGGTGACAATCCAAGTACTTATAATGATAAAGATACTCTCGACCAATCTCAAAATGTTCGGTACTCGGGTACAGATGAAATAGCATCTGGCGCTCTAGCGGCTATCAGTTCTAATAAGTCCGCCGAAGCTCTTATAGGGAATGCTCCTGCCGTTGTCGAAGAGAACAAATCAGCCAAGCAACAGACTGTAGTGAAAAGCGAATTCGAAAAGACAGGAAGGAACGATCCGTGCCCATGCGGATCAGGAAAGAAATTTAAACAATGCTGTGGGCGTTAGTTCGCCTTAAGCCAACGCAGGGAAGACTCTAGGGTAAGGTTTAATTCATGTCTGAAACATTACCCGATCTTCGTGAAGCGAAGAATCGGCTACAAGAAGCATCTATATATTTGCGCATAGAAGAAATCATAGATCGCAAAAAAGAACTGGAAGATTTGGTGGCCCAACCGGACTTTTGGGACGACGCAAAAAGCGCCAAAAGGTTAAGCCAAGAGTTAGCGGAAATTTCCGAAGACATAACTATTTACCAAAAATTGGAGCTCAAGATTGAAGACGCAGAAACCCTTATCGATCTTGCCAGCGAAGAAGGCGATAGCGCTATTCTTTCGGAAGCGAATCAGATGTTGGTTGACATTGAGCGCGAGTTCACCGAGCTTGAACTTCGGTCATTATTTACCGGAGAACATGATGAAAGAGATGCTGTTTGTCATATCCAATCAGGTGAAGGAGGCACAGAGGCACAAGACTGGGCTGAAATGCTTTTGAGAATGTATCAGCGATGGGCTGAGCAGAAAGGCCTATCTTTTGATGTCACAGCAGTCTCAGAGGGGACGGAAGCGGGAATATCGTCAGCTGAATTTATAGTCACAGGTAGAAGGGC
>DBHP01000024.1:3960-6268 GCA_002295705.1 Candidatus Neomicrothrix sp. UBA825
AAGCAGGCGAATCGTCATACTTCCTTTGCCTCAATGCACGTGGTCCCATTCTTTGAAGAGGTACCTGATCAAATTGATATTGAGGAAACAGAACTAAGGATTGATACTTATCGAAGTTCTGGTGCCGGTGGTCAACACGTTAATGTAACTGATTCTGCTGTGCGAATAACACATCTGCCCTCAGGCGTTGTTGTGTCATGCCAGAACGAGCGAAGCCAGCATCAGAATAAAGAAAAGTGTATGCAGATGCTAGCTTCAAAGTTGCATGATCTTGAGCGACAGCAGCGAGATGATGAAATAGCAAGTATTAGGGGGGAAAACAAAAATGTTGGATTTGGAAGCCAAATTAGGTCATACGTGATGCAGCCTTACCAGATGGTAAAAGACTTGCGTACGAATTTTGAGATTGGTGCAGTGGAAAATGTTCTTAATGGTCAAATTGATCCCTTTATTGAATCGTATTTGCGCTGGGTTCGATCAGAATCTAACGAAAATTAACTACAAAAGACTCTCTCTATCGACAATCGTCTAGTTCCTTAGCAGTGATACAACAAGGAGACGTCAAGGTGTTAATCTTTCAATAGTAATAAGGGTGCCAAATGATCAAACTAGAAGATGTCACGAAGGTGTATAAGGGTGAAGTTCTAGCTTTGCGTGACGCTTCATGTGATATTCAAAGAGGTGAATTTGTTTTCTTAGTCGGACAGTCTGGTTCGGGTAAGTCAACTTTTCTTCGCCTACTAAATAAGGAAGAAGAACCGGATTCTGGGCGCATCTTTGTAGCAGGTAAGGAAATAGGCTCCCTAAGTAAGTGGAGAGTTCCGCGTATGCGTAGGCAGATAGGTAGCATCTTTCAAGATTTCAAACTTTTGCCTAATAAAACAGTCACCCAGAACGTGGCCTTTGCTCTTGAAGTTATTGGTACGCCCAAACACATCATTCGCGATCAGGTTCCAGCTATTTTAGAATTAGTAGGCCTACACGAGAAAACGCATCGCTTTCCTCACGAACTATCAGGTGGAGAACAGCAACGAGTATCCATTGCAAGGGCATTTGTGAACCGCCCGTTAATTCTTCTTGCTGATGAACCTACCGGAAACCTCGATCCCGGTACTTCTGTCGAAATTATGAGACTTCTTGAGAGGATCAATGAAACAGGAACAACGGTAGTTATGGCGACTCATGATCGCGGTATCGTCGACACGATGAGGAGACGAGTTATTGAACTTCACAATGGAGAAATCATAAGAGACCAAGCTCGAGGCGTCTATGAGTAACAGATCGGTGCTGCAGAAATGAATGTTGATTACCTAGTTAAAGAAACGGCTAGCAACCTAAGGCGTAACCTAACTTTGACACTAGCCTCTGTTTTAACCGTGGCCGTTTCACTTAGTTTGCTTGGAGTAGCTTTGCTTCTTCAAAAGGGAGTAAATAACGCTACGGATAGGTGGGAGAATGGTGTGGAATTTATAGTCTGGGTCCAGCCTGATATCACCGAGAATCAAAAGAACTTGTTACAAACTGATTTGGATAATTCCACTGGGATTTCCTCCTACCGTTATGTCAGCCAAGAGGAAGCTTTAAAGGAATTTAACGAAGATTACTTTCCTGATAATCCAGAAATTACACAGTTAGTTACCGCTGACGTGATCCCTTCCTCTTATCGTGTGATACCTGCACAGCTTAATGCGGAGGCAATCGAGATAATTGCATCTGGGTTTGAAGCCAAGCCCGGTGTTAAGAAAGTAGTACGTGCAACGGATGAAATTTCAAAGATTGAAACAGCCACGGATGTTATTCGATGGGTAGTTCTAGGAGCCGGAATTATTCTCTTGGCGACAGGGTTGCTCTTGATTTTGAACACGATCCGTATGGCTATGTTCGCTCGTCGGCGCGAAATAGAGGTTATGAAGCTTGTTGGTGCTACCAATTGGTTTATTCTGATCCCATTTATGCTTGAAGGTACATTTCAAGGGTTAATAGGGGCGGCTTTGGGAACAGCTTCTGTCTACGGTGCCAACAGGGCGTTTGAAGAATGGTTATCAAGCGATAATGTGCTGAACATCTTGCAAAGTTTTGCGGTTGCAAGTGGTGATGTTTGGGAAATTGGGTTTTTGCTTCTGGGTATTGGTGCTTTGGTGGGGTCTGTTGGGTCGGCTATTGCTGCGTATCGATTCTTAGATGTTTAACAATCCCACATCTGAATTTGCATAACCTATCTCGTGAGCTCATTTAGCGGATAAAGTCAACCCATGACACCCGAGGCACCATCAACATCTTTTGCTAGCGATAATACATCAGGAATCCT
>DBHP01000024.1:6688-8140 GCA_002295705.1 Candidatus Neomicrothrix sp. UBA825
CTTTTCGAACGGGAGGTTACTACTCTCTTAGCTTATGGAGGAACAGGTGCGAATGTCATAGGTTTGCAGGCAATGCTAAAACCATGGGAAGCCGTAATTTGCACCAAATCATCACATATAAATATTGATGAATGCGCAGCGCCTGAAAAATTCCTAAGTGCAAAACTCATTGACCTTGATAGCTCGGACGCAAAGATAAAACCAGAGATGCTCAAAAAGGAAATTGAAGTATTAGGGATTGTGCATCACGCTCAGCCAGGAGCAATTTCTCTAACACAATCCACCGAGTATGGAACACTTTATTCAGTTGATGAATTGAAAGAGCTAATTGACATTTGTAAACGCTCAGGACTTCGTGTCCATATGGATGGAGCCCGGATCGCAAATGCGACCGCAGCATTGGGACTTTCCGTCGCTGAATTCACCTCCGATCTAGGCGTGGATATTCTAAGTTTCGGAGGAACTAAAAACGGTATGGCTTATGGGGAAGCTATCGTAGTTTTCGACGAAGAATTATCAGCTGCCGCAGAGTATATTCAAAAGCAGTCAGCACAACTCCCGTCAAAAATGCGCTACATATCAGCTCAGTTCTCGGCAATGCTTGAGAACGACCTTTGGCTAAAGCATGCCTCACATGCGAATATGATGGCTGCTCTTTTAGCTGATGGAATCAAACTTATTCATGGGCTTGAACTTACTCAAAGCACAGAAGTAAATGCCGTTTTCCTAAAGCTTCCTTTAGAGCCAAGAAGGCTTCTCCAAGATTGGAGCTATTTCTATGATTGGGAACAAGAAAATGAAGTCCGTCTAATGACCAGCTTTGAAACCTCAGAAGAAGATGTGAAAAGAATGTTAGAGGGGATTCGTTGGGCTATGGAGAGAAATGCAACCCATGGATGCTAACCGATTGCTCGGATCGCTAGAACTATTCGGAAATCGAATGTTTGCAGTAGCTGAAGGGAAGGAATCAGAGCCGATCAAACAGTGCCAAGACTGGGCCGTTAGCGACTTGATGGCTCATATGGGAAAAGTCTATGGGGCTGTAGCTTCCGTCATAGAATCTGAAAGTCTTGAGAGACCGACAACACCATTCCCAACACCGCCAGAGAATAATCAACGTGAATGGGCTTTGGATAAATTCTCTGCTCTTTTCGAAGTGCTTAGCGACAGTGATCCCACGACTCCAGTGTGGACTTGGGGAAGAGACCAAGATGTCAGATTTTTCATTAGGCGCATGACACATGAAACGCTTCTGCACATGAGAGATGTCGAATCAATTGATAGCGAATTCATTGAAATTGATGGTGATGTTGCTTGTGATGGGATTGATGAGTTCATAGATGGCGCATTGCAACATTCAATGAATCCAAACAAGGAATTTATTTATCCTGACGGCTCAGTACATCTGCATAGAACAGATGGCAAAGGGGAGTGGCTTATTAAACCATCGGG
>DBHP01000003.1:0-19275 GCA_002295705.1 Candidatus Neomicrothrix sp. UBA825
CCCTCTCCTGAGAAACGAGTGCTAGATTACTTTCCGAAATTTGATGAAGTTCTTGCGGTCGATTCAGGCTTTGACAACGCCACATCTCTTGGCATAGTGCCCGATGTTGTCATAGGAGATCTAGATTCAATATCAGCCGGCGGTCTGGAAACTGTGGAAAAAAAATCTATTGAGATAATTTCATTCCCGGAAAATAAGGATAAATCTGACCTAGAGCTGGCGATATTGCATGCCAGTAGAACTTGTGGATCAGTCACAATTGTGGATTCCGGTGGCGGTCGGGTAGATCATATGTGGGGCGTGTTTTCAGCTATGGTGTCTAATGCTAATTCAATGATTTCTTGTGAAGCTTTTGTTGGCTCTTCTTATGTCAAAGTTGTAAGAGATGCTCATGAAGTAAAGCCGTTAGCTAGCAATTTGGTTTCGATATTTCCATTCGGTGGAATTGCAGAAGGTGTGTCCTTGTCAGGGTTTCGATGGAATTTAAATCATGAGACTTTAAATCCTGGATCAACACGTGGCTTAAGTAATGAAATTGTGGACCGCTCTGGAAATATTTCCGTTCAAAAGGGAGTTTTGTTAGTAATTCAACCAGACCTGTACTAACCAATTGTTGATTGTGCGCTCCATCGGCCGTTAAACTCTCTGATGTCTAAATCAATTCCGAAGCATTTCGAGAGATTCTCTGAATTCAGCTTTTCACTAATCGGTCCGGATTCCATGGTTGAGCCCTCTTTTAAAAATAATATATGGCTGAAACCTTTAGGAATCTCCTCAACATGGTGGGTAACCATGACCACTGGAGGAGATGAGCTTTCAGAAACTAAGGCGGATAATGATTGCATCAATTCCTCGCGACTTGGTAAGTCGAGCCCCGATGCGGGTTCATCAAGTAATAGAAGCTTAGGGTCACTCATTAGGCTTCTAGCCAAAAGTGCTCTTTGCTTTTCCCCCGTAGATAGGGTTCCAAATCTTTGCTTTGCAAGGTGATTGATCCCGAGGGTCTCCATATGATCATGGGCTTTCAATTTATCTTCACTTGAATAGGTATGCCACCAAGGTTCAAGGGCCCCGTGTTTGGCGGTTATCACTACATCTTCCGTTATTAAATCAGGGCGAAGCAATTGCGAGATACCGTGACCAGTAAAACCCACCAGGTGCCTGATGCTTCGGATATCGCACGTGCCGAGAGTGTGCTCAAGAAGGGTTACAGATCCAGAGCTAGGATGTTCAAACATTGATGCTATTTTGAGAAGTGAGGTCTTCCCACAACCATTTGGCCCTAGTATCACCCAATTCTGATTTGAAAGGACTTCGAAATTCAGATCTCTTAGAAGATGCTTTCTATTTCGGGTAAGGTTAACGTCCGATAATTTAAGAATATTTTCAGGAACCATTGGATCTCACCGTTTCTTGCCACTGGTTATGCATCTCAAAGTATGCTCCACCTACATTTAGGAGTTCTTGGTGACTGCCACTCTCAATAACTCTTCCGTTATCAACAACAAGGATTCTGTCAGCTCTCATAACAGTTGCTAATCGGTGCGCAACAATAATGGCGGACCTCCCGTCAAGGATGGCATCCAAAGCTTGCTCCACTTGGCTCTCTGATTGTAAGTCAAGATTAGAAGTGGCCTCGTCCAATACTAAAACTCTAGGTTTTGATAAAAAAGCTCGAGCTATGGCAATTAATTGACGTTCTCCAGCGCTCAGTGATGCACCACGCTCATGTATAACACTGTTAATTCCTTCAGGAAGAGAATTAACCATTGCCATAAGTCCTGATGCTTCAAGTGCTTCAATGACTTCACTATCTGAAACATTCGGCCTTGAGAATCCGACGTTATCTCTTATGGAACCAGCGAATAGAAACGGTTCTTGAGGAACGACACCTATTTGACTCCGGAGCGAATTAAGTTGAACCTCCCTAACATCTATTCCGTCAATTAAGATTCTTCCCTTGGAGGGGTCATAAAATCGAGTTGCTAGTTTAGCGATAGTCGACTTTCCGCCTCCAGTTGGTCCAACGATGGCAATTGTTTCCCCTGCCTTAATGGATAGATTTATATTTTTGAGAACAGGTGTTTGGTCGTTATAAGAAAAATCAACATTCTCAAAGATAATTTCACCCTGAATCTCAGGAATTGGTTGAGCAGATGGGTACTCAGGAACAGACGGTGTTGTCCCTAATAAGTCTCGCAGTTTTGAAACTGCCGCCTGACCTTGCTGATACCCATTGTATAGCTGAGTCAATGTTTGGATCGGAGTAAAAAAAGCTCCTAAATATAGTAGGAACGCTGTCAGTTCACCTATCTCAAGTTCCCCGTTTAGTACCATGCGGCCACCTACAATGAGGACTAGTGCCCTCCCGAGGATCGCTATGGCTTCTGTTCCAGGTGTGTAAACAGATGCTGCTTGAACTGCTTCTAGGTTTGCATCTTTGTGTTCCCCAACGATATTTGTGTGTTTAGTGACGTTATGCTTTCGTCGGTTATGTGCTGTGATGATACGTATTCCAGCTAGGCTCTCTTGGAGATCTGACAAAACTTCGCTTATTTTGTCGCGGACAGTCTTATAGGCTTTTGATGACTTTCTTCGAAACCATTCGCTCAGAATAATTGTTATTGGAACCACTGCTAGCAAAGTGATTAAAGCAAGTTTGAGATTAAGGAACAACAAGATGACAGTTATAACAATCACTGTTAAACCCTGTACGGCAAAATTTACTAAACCTTCTTGGAAGAGCTGGGACAAAGCCTCGATATCACTGGTCATTCTAGTCATCAGCACGCCAGCCTTTTCATTTGTGTAGAAATCAAGTGACTGTCTTTGAAGGTGGCTGAAAACTTTAATACGTAAATTTTTCATTAACCGTTCACCCAGAGATCCCGTATAGCGAATTCTGTACCAAGCACTTAGTGAATGAAGTAAAATGCTGCCAAGGTAGGTTACGGAAACTGCGATAAGTACTCCCTTGTTGCCCGCAACAACTCCTTCGTCAATGCCAAATTTTGTCAATAAGGGCCCTGCTTGAAGCAATATGCTTTCTCCGATGACCAATATCATCGCAAAGAGTAATTTCCATTTGTGATCGCCCAAAAAGCTGCGGAGAGTGAAAGGAACCTCTGGACTTATGAAATGGTTAAAGTCCACTGGCGGCAATTCATGAACCGGCTCCCGCTTCAGAACTCGCTTAACTTTATCCTGCAAGTGGCCGGGGACTCCAGCATGAGGAAGGCCTGCGTCGCGCGACGAGGTGACAGAATTTGCTCCTCCAAAGCCGATGGGTGGTCCAAAACCCATTAGCTGATCCCCGTTACGGTCTCTGAATTACTTTCGGAGATAATTGAGGCATAAGCGGCGTTTCGACTTAACAAAGAACTGTGAGATCCTTCGTCCGTGATAGCGCCGCCTTCAAGGAAGACAATCCTGTCTGCTAAAGCAATTGTCGACACGCGTTGGGCTATTAGGAGAGTGGTGGTTTCTTCTAAACTCGTCTTAAGCGATTCGTGTATCAAGGACTCTACGCCAACATCTATAGCGCTGGTCGCATCATCCAGTATCAAAACACTTGGCTTTTCCAATAAACACCTAGCTAAAGCTATTCGCTGTCTTTGTCCTCCCGATAATGTATAGCCACGCTCTCCCACAACAGTAGAGAACCCAGACTCTAGATCTGTAATAAAGCCCAAAGCCTGTGCTTTCTTTGCAGCTTCGTAGATTTCTGATTCAGACGCATCAGGCTTTCCATACGAGATATTTTCGGAGATGCTTGTCGAGAAGAGAAAAGGTTCATCAAAGACAATGCCTATTTGTTGCCGTAACGAGTGCAACTGAATTGTTTTGATATCAACACCATCAATTAAAATTGACCCAGAATCGACGTCATAAAAGCGAGTGAGGAGACGGGCAATCGTTGATTTTCCGGATCCAGTCATACCGACAATTGCTACTTTTTCTCCTGCCCTGATAGACAGGTCCAAATTTGTTATGATTTCTGATTTCGCATGATGTTCCTTCTTTGCGTCTTGTGACCCGGCTCCGCTATAGGAGAAATTTACATCCTGAAAGCGGATAGAGTCCCTAACTCCAGTTAACTTAACTGCCGATGGCAAATCAGTGATCTCAGGCTTTTCATCGAGTACTTCAAAGATTCTAGTGGCGGAAGCAGATGCCCTTTGAGTCTGGAGGAGCAGAAATCCAAACATCCGGAATGGTGCTTGAAGCATTATCACGTAAGCATTGAAAGCGAATAACGTTCCAATTGAAACTTGACCATCTATTGCTAATAGTCCTCCATAGAAAAGAACTATTGCCATGCCGACTCTTGGAAGGGCCTCAATTATTGGATTAAACTTAGCCCTCTCTTTGATAGTTTGAATATTAACCCACTCAATATGACGAGCAGCCTTTTGTAGAAGGCCGACCTGTTGTTTCTCTGCGGCGAATGATTTGACGACCCTTGTCCCGTTGATGTTTTCATCAACGATTGTTGCTAGCTCAGCTAAACGGGCTTGACTAACCCACGTTAAGGGGAAGACCGAGTGCCTCAACTTCTGGCCAAAAAAATAGACACCGGGAAGAGTGCACAATGCAACCAAGGTTAAAGGTATGTGTAGGGTCATCATGAAACAAAAAGCAAGAATAAACGAGATGATGCTCATGCCTATTAGAGGCCCAAAAGCAAGAAGGACCTGAATAGACCTTATGTCACTATTTGCCCTTGAAATGACTTGACCGGATTGCGTTCTATCAAAGTAGGCAAAGCTCAACCTCGTCAGATGACTATAAAGCAGCGCGCGCAAATCTGTTTCGACACCCCAAGCGACTCTGAATAATGAGATTCGATACAATGCACCCGTCGCAAATCGCCCTAACCCAACAATAATTAGTATGAGTGCCCATATTGTAAGGCTTTTTCTATTGCCGGCGATTGTAGAATCAATTGCCTCTTTAGCTATCGCAGGAACTGCAACATTAAGTATCAAGGCTACCGATCCAACGCACACTCCAATTATTAGGGGCCTTCTATGAGATCTAGCTATGGGCATAAGCCGTTTGATCCAGCCAAGGTCGGTATTGGGGTTTATAGAGTTTTTAGGGGGCGGGTAATTCCCAGAAGTGTGATGCTGTTGAGATTCAGTCATATCTAAAATGCCTTTAAGCTGCTATTACACCGTAGACCAAAAGCTCACTCTCTAAATGGTTGGACGGGGTAATTGTGTCATAGACAATGACTAAAGACAGATAGATTTCTGGGTAAAAGACTTTCAGTGGGGTAATATGGATGTCTCTGAAGGAGTTGCTATAAGTACTGAAGTAGGTCTGGTATTAATTGCAGTAATGGTGATTGCAACTGCATTCTTTGTTGCAGCCGAGTTTGCTCTGGTTGCCAGTAACCGAAAGAAAATTGAAGATGAAGCAACTAACGGAGTGAGATCATCTCAAGTCGTCTTGGAACTAATAAAGAACCTCTCTTATCATTTGACAGGAGCTCAGCTTGGGATCACTATCACTGCCGTAGTGCTTGGCTTCATAGCTGAACCAACTATCGCCAAACTCATCGAGCAGCCACTTACTGATCTTTTCGGTAGCGGGCTAGCTCAGCCTATATCTTTGGTGGTCGCTATAAGTTTGGTGACTTTCTTGACGATGGTAGTTGGTGAGCTGATACCAAAAAACATTGCTATCGCCAAGCCAAACAAGATGGCCCGAATGCTTGCAAAACCTTTCAAAATTTATAGTTTTCTCGCAAAGCCTATCATCTACATCAGCGACGGGACTGCAAACAAATTGACGCGTTCACTTGGGGTGGAGCCAACAGAAGAGCTTGATCATACGCCAAGTATTGAGGACCTTGACTTAGCTATAAAAGTTTCGGGCGAGGAAGGAACTCTTGCCCAACGGAAGGTAGATTTGCTTTCGAAGTCAATGAAATTTGCATCCAGACAAGCAAACGACGTGATGACCCCAAGAGTTTCTTTGCACTCACTACAAGCTAAGTCAAGTGTTGAGGATTTGATCGCTTTGAGTCTTGAAACAGGTCACTCAAGGTTTCCGGTCACATTAGGTGATTTAGATAATGTGCTCGGAGTGGTGCATGTGAAATCTGCGCTCTCTGTTAATCCCGAGCACCGTTCGCAAATACGAGTCACTGAGGTAATGAGTGATGTGATTGCTGTTCCAGAGACCAGAAATCTAATTTCTGTCATGGCAGACATGAGAAAGGAGCGCAAGCCGATAGCGATTGTTGTAGACGAACATGGAGGGACTGAAGGACTAGTTTCCGTTGAGGACATTCTCGAAGAAATAGTAGGCGAAATTGAAGATGAATATGACGCAATTGAGCAACCACAACAGACAGCAGCCGAAGGAATCTTCACACTGGCAGGAAATCTTCGTCTAGATGAGGTTGAAGATATATGCGGTTTAACCTTTGAGGAAAAACCGTACGAAACAATAGCAGGTTTTGTTCTCGACCAACTCCAAAGGGTTCCAAGTGTTGGAGAAGTTTTCCGCTACAGGTATTGGAAAATTGAAGTTCTTGAAATGGACAAACTACGAATTGCGACTGTCCGGCTAACGAGTCCACCATTCCGGTCAATCAGGGTTGAAGGAAACGTTAGCGAACGGGAGCAGCTATGATCTTGACTCTCACAGCGATTCTAATAACGATATTACTAATACTATTAAATGGTATTTTCGTTGCTGTTGAGTTTGCTGTTGTCACATCCAAAAGATCAAAGATGCAGGCTTTAGCAGAAACGGGTGATAGACCTTCACGGTTAGCGCTTGACCTTATGACGAATCTCCCCTTGTCAATCTCTGGCGCCCAATTAGGCATTACCGTAACTTCTCTAGGCTTAGGTTTGGTAGCAGAACCGGCATTTGCAAAGGTTATAGAGCATTTCATCACGGAGCCTTTGGGGATGCCTAAAACACTTTCTCACGCAATCGCTTTTAGCTTTGCCTTATTCATAGTTGTCTTTATGCACATGGTTATAGGTGAGATGGTTCCCAAAAATCTAGCCTTGACTAATCCCGAAACGGTTTTGTGTAAGGTCGCCCGACCTCACCGGTCATTCGTAATTATCTTCCGTCCTGTAATTTGGTTCCTTAATAAGGTTTCAAGCTTGCTTCTTAAACCCTTTGGCATCGATCAGGTTGACGAACTTGGAAATGCGTATACGGCGAAAGAGTTGCATAAATTAATCGGAGAGGTGAGGTCAGGAGGTGACCTTGGTCAGGGTGAGCATGATATTTTGGCGGGAGCACTCCTTTTCCAAGACCAGCACATCCAATCAGCAATGATTCCTTGGGATAGCGTTATCAGTGTTAAAGAGGATGACACCATTGAAAATATTACTCTCATAGCGATCGAGAGCGGGCACAGCCGCCTACCTGTTTGCTTCGGAGAAACTGTTCGTGGATTCTTTCATGTGAAAGACCTTCTTCATAGGGAAAAGGAAATAAAAGAAACTGCTTTGATCGCTAAGATCACTAGAGAGATATTAATAGTGTCACCTGACAGCACCTTAGATGATTTGCTAAGAGAGATGCGGGAAACACAGATACATTTTGCGCTAGTTGGGGAATCAGATAGCCACTTCGTCGGGGTGATAACACTGGAGGATGTCCTTGAGGCAATTGTCGGCGAAATTGTTGACGAATCCGACAAAGTTTATACGGAAGAGCGGGGATAGGATCCCTAAGCGCCTATTGCGTGATACCCGCCATCAACATGGATCATGCTTCCAGTCGTCATCGGAAACCATTCGGAGAGAAGTGCTACACAAGCACGGGCTACTGGAGCCGAGTCTTTAACGTCCCAACCTAAAGGGGCTTTGCTATCCCAAGCATCTTCAAATTCTTTAAATCCAGGGATTGATTTCGCAGCCATAGTTCGTATCGGTCCGGCTGTTACTAAATTTACTCGAATATTTTCGGGTCCCAAAGAACGAGCAAGGTATCGGGATGCAGACTCGAGAGCTGCTTTTGCTACACCCATCCAGTTATACGCCGGCCAAGCGAAGCGGGCGTCAAAATCTAAGCCTACAATTGAACCCCCCTCCGTCATAAGGGGGGCGGTAGCTTCAGCTACAGTCTTGAGCGAGTAGGACGAAATATTAAAACCAGGAGCTATGTCATCCCAACTTGCAGCAAAGAAGTCCTCACCTAGGCCTATCTCCGGCATAAATCCGATTGCGTGAAGAGCACCATCTACGCGTGCCCACTTTTCCTTTAGGCGATCGTGGACTTCTGAGACATGAGTCGGGTCCGTGACATCAAATTCTAAAACCTCGACGTCCCCTTCAAGCTTTTTAACTGTCCTTTCAGTAAGCCTTAAACCACGTCCTGCGCCAGTTACAACAATGTTAGCACCCTCATTAATCGCTAGTTGGGCTACCCCAAAAGCGAGACTAGCGTCAGTAAGAACTCCCGTGATTAAAATATTCTTATCCTGAAGTATCCCCATTACCGCTCCGATGCATAGGCTCACTTTAGACAATACATGAGTACGCCAAACATTTGAGGATTCCTAAATTCATTCTTACAAAAATAAATACAACGAAATCTGTCGGATTGAATGACTTCTCCGGTATGTTCTAGACATGAAAATTGGCATTGTTGGAGGCACCGGACCAGCTGGACGAGGGTTAGCCCTTCGGTTGGCTTCAGTCGGATATGAAATAGAAATAGGATCAAGGTCCTCAGGTCGAGCAGCGGAAATAGTAGATGAGCTGATTGAAGTTTGGGGTGACAGAGGTTATCAGCTAACAGGAGTGAGCAATGAAGAAGCTGCTCTTGCAGAAATGGTTGTTTTAGCAACTCCATGGGACTCCTGTGCGCCAACGGCCAAAGCGCTGAAAAAACAATTAAACGGGAAATTAGTGATCTGTATGGCAAATGCTCTTGCAAGAGTCGGAAATGAATTTCACGCACTGTACCCCCCAAGGGGGTCAATCGCTGCAGATGTGCAAGCAGCCATACCAGGGTCTAGGGTTTCAATGGCTTTTCAACATCTCCCAGCAAAAGAACTAGGAGAGATTGATACCCCTATGGAAGGCGATGTTCTAGTTTGTGCAGATGAACAATCGGCAATAGATGAGACGATAGAAATAGTTAGCAAGATGGATAATCTGCGAGGACTCGATTGCGGTAGCCTAGCAAACGCTGCTCCTGTTGAGGCATTCACAGCTGTGCTCCTCCAACTCAACAAACTATACAAAACGCGCTCTTCTGTCAGCATCATAGGCTTAGAGTAACTTTGTGCAGCCAAAGTAGGTGTACCCTACAATGGCAATAAAACTTAGGTCACAATAAAGTAATGCGAATTTTTAACACGGCAACAAACAATATCGAAGAGTTCAGGCCGGGGCCGATAGTGAATATTTATACATGTGGAATTACGCCTTATGATGCTACTCATATTGGGCACGCAGCTACTTACGTAACTTATGATGTTTTGCAAAGAAGGCTAAGGGATCTCGGGCACGAAACACGATGTGTACGAAACGTAACGGATGTTGATGACGATATCCTCCGGAAAGCTCGTGAACTCGGCGTTCATTATCTTGATCTAGCAGCGAAAGAAACTAATCGATTCAATGAAGATATGAGCGCACTGGAAATGATTCCATGTTGGAGTGAGCCACGGGCTACCTCCGCGATCGCTGAAATTCGTAAGTTTGTCGCCAAACTATTGGAAAAGGGTGATGCTTACGAAGTGCAAGGATTTGTCTATTTTGATATCTCAAAATCAGAAGATTTCGGGGCCATGAGCGGCCTGGATGAATCCACGATGCTTCAGTTTGCGGCAGAAAGAGGTGGGAACCCTCAAGATCCTCTGAAGCGCAACCCATTAGATTTTGTTCTTTGGCAACCTTCTCTTCCTGACGAACCCGCTTGGGAAAGTATGTGGGGTTTGGGTAGGCCTGGTTGGCATGTCGAATGTTCAGTGCTCGCAATGAGGGAGCTACAAACGGAAACAATAGATATTCATGGTGGAGGGGCTGACCTAATCTTCCCTCACCATGAATGTGAGCGGGTTCAATCTGAATCACTAACTAATAAAACCTTTGTTCGAGTCTGGATGCATCAAGCCATGGTAAAAATGGATGGAGAGAAGATGTCAAAGTCCTTAGGAAATCTTGTTTTTGTATCTGATCTCAGACAAAAGCATGACCCCAGAGCGATAAGGTTAGCTCTAATAAACCATCACTATAGGCATTCATGGTCTTGGACCCCAGATCTAATGGGAATGGCTGACCAGCGTTTGCGCTCTTGGATAAATGCTGGTCCAGGTGATGGCGGATTAGAGCAAGTTAGGAATTGTCTAGACGATGATTTGAATACTCCGGAAGCTCTCAAAGTGCTCGATGCTCAAGTAGAAGCAGGAAACGGTGTTTCAGAAGCATCAAAGTTGCTGGGCGTTAATATAGATCAAATTTGAAAATGGCTCAGAGCGAAACAAGCTAAGTTTGATAGAAAGAACTCTGTATATTCACAGAAATCATCCATACTGATCGGTAATATACATTCATGACAGCAATAACAATTACTCTCCCTGATGGATCCCAACGGGAATTAGACAAGGGGGCAACTGTTGCTGATCTAGCTCTAGACATCGGAAGGGGCTTAGCCAAGGCAGCAATCATTGCTGAAGTGAATGGGGTAGAGGTTGATCTTGTAACGCCACTTGAGGATGGATCTCGGGTTAGCATAATTACCTCAGAAACGGATCAAGGTCTAGAAACTATCAGACATTCCACAGCTCATATTCTAGCTCAGGCTGTTTTAGAACTATACCCTGGAGCTACTTTCGCTATTGGGCCACCAATAGAGAATGGCTTTTATTACGACTTTGATATTCCTCAGGGTGTAGCTATCAAAGAAGAAGAATTGGAAAAGATTGAGCAAAAGATGCGTCAGATTATCCAAGCGGATCAAGCCTTCGTTCGTGGAGAAACAACCGTTGAACAAGCACTAGAAATATTCTCTGACCACCCATACAAATGCGAAATCATCGAATCTGCCGATAAATCAGAAGTGGATGGTAGCGAGACAATAAGTTTTTACCAAAACGGAGATGGTTTCATTGACCTTTGCCGAGGACCTCATGTCCCCTCTACGGGCAAAGTAGCGCACTTTAAATTGATGAGCGTCGCTGGAGCGTATTGGAGAGGTGATGAGAAGAGGCAAATGCTTCAGCGGATCTATGGAACCGCATGGGCCACGAAATCGCAATTGAAAGAACACTTGCACCGGCTTGAAGAAGCCGCAAAACGAGATCATCGGAAATTAGCTAACGAATTAAATTTGTTAAGCTTTCCTTCCGAGCTGGGAGGGGGACTAGCTGTCTGGCATCCCAAAGGCTCCAGCATCAGAAAATTAATGGAAGATTATAGTCGTCAACGCCACGAGGATGGCGACTACAAATTCGTCTACACGCCCCATTTAGCGAATTCAGAACTTTTCAAGACCAGTGGACATCTGGATTTTTATGCGGAAGGCATGTATCCGCCAATGGAAATGGACAATGGAGAGTATTACCCAAAACCAATGAATTGCCCGATGCACTGTTTAATCTACCGAGCAGGAACAAAATCTTATAGAGACCTACCTCTGAGACTCTTCGAATTAGGAACAGTTTACCGGTATGAGCGCGCTGGGACACTTCATGGATTGATGAGAATCAGAGGCTTTACTCAAGATGACGCACATATCTTTACCACAGAAGAAGGATTATCCGGTGAGATATCAAATCTTTTGACATTCGTGATGTCTGTTCTCACAGCCTTTGGATTCAATGATTTCACTTTCAATCTTTCAACTCGTAATCCTGAGAAATCTGTAGGCTCTGATGAGATTTGGGATAACGCCACCAAGGCTTTAACAGAGGCGCTTGAAAGAGAGGGGTTGTCTTATAGCGTCAAAGAAGGCGACGCAGCCTTTTATGGTCCTAAAATAGATATTGATGTTGCCGACGCAATCGGAAGATCATGGCAACTGTCAACGATACAGTTGGATTTTAATCTTCCAGATAGATTCAACCTCAGATATATTGATTCTTCTGGAGAACGAAAACGACCTGTCATGATCCACAGAGCTTTAATGGGCTCGATAGAGAGATTCTTCGGAGTACTAATTGAGCACTACGCAGGAGCCTTCCCAGCATGGCTTGCACCAGTTCAAGTTTCTGTTTTGCCAGTAGCTGAAGAACACGAAAAGTATGCAGAACAAGTAGAGAAAAATCTTCGTGATAAGGGATTTAGAGTCGAATTGGAGCGGGCTGGTAACTCACTTGGGAAAAGAATCCGTGATGTCAAATCTCAAAAGATTCCGTACGTCTTAGTGGTCGGTAATGATGATATTGAACCTCGTACTGTGGGGGTAAATCCCAGAGGTGGAGAGGTTGAAAGGGGTGTTTCCCTAGACAAATTCATTCAAACCCTTGATGATGAAGTAAGAAGTCAGCAATGACGCAATCTGGAGCATCTCGATTACGGGTCCTGTGGGCTGGGTGGCGGAAATCCTATGTCTCAGGAGAAGTACAAGATGACGAGAATGTCCAAACACTATCTACTTCAAGCATATTTGAAAATATCTTTACGGGTACAAGCGATACAGGCGCCAATTATGTTCTCTACGAGGGAACCTTTTGTGCTGCGATACTAAACAAATATCCATACGTAAGTGGGCACACCCTGGTGCTGCCGAAAAGGGCGATTCCTGATCTAATGCATTTAAGCAACGAGGAAAGTGCGGAACTGTGGGAAATTACCAATCAAGCGGTGAAAGCAATCACAGAGGCATATCATCCAGATGGAATAAACGTAGGGATGAACATAGGCAAAGCAGCAGGAGCGAGCATCCCAGAACACTTACATGTTCATTGTCTTCCTAGATGGATAGGTGATACAACCTTTCTAACTTCAATCGCCGAGGCAAGGATGATACCTGAAACTCTTACGTCGAGCTATCAGAGGCTTAAAGAGGTCTGGCCTGCCGGCTGATTACTCCATCGGTCTAAAAAGAAATTACAATCAAACTATGTCAAATGTAGAACATGTCGCTGATTCTTTGCCAGATGATCTTCAGCCCACCTATGGTGCAGATGAATATCAGATTCCCAATAACGATAAGAGAAAATTGGCCGGATACCTCTATCTTTTGACCGGCTTTATCTCGATCCTTTTATTTGTTTTCTTCGTTGACTCTGCTCTCATCAACAGAGGTTTTCTAATCTCGGGAATTGGAATATGTATGTTTGGTGCTTATAACCTTTCCGCAGCAACGAAATGTGAAATAGATGAAAATGACGCTCTGCAGATAGCGGAGAAAGAACTCGGTTTTGACATTGGACCCTGTTCCGCACAACTGATGTGGAGAGGATTAAGAAGTCGTCCTATTTGGAGAATCCTGGGTTATTCATCAGAACCAATTCCCAAGCAGCGAGCAGTTCTTCTCATTGATGCAAACACAGCAGAAATTTTGGAAGCAGTAGTAGAGGAAAATCCTGAAGACTGGGATTCCTCTGCAAAACAAACTGCGTAACGAACTAAATGAAGAAACGAAATGCTAGTGTTGCATAGGATTAAAAGACTGGATGGTACTTAAGTGTTCGATGGCAATTTTCGTAAAGGTGTTGACAGAATACTTGACCCAGTTGGAGTTTTCCTAAGTAGGATTGGGGTTACTGCTAATGCGTTGACCGCAACTGGAATCGTGATCGCAGGAGTAGGATCTGTATTCATAGGTCAGGGACGATTGTTCTTGGGGTTTATATTCCTAATCCTTACCGGTCTTCCCGATGCTCTTGACGGTGCGGTCGCTAAAGCGAGTGGGACCTCTTCTGTGCGAGGTGCTTTTTTAGACTCAGTGAGCGATCGAGTTACAGATATTCTTCTATTTTGCGGTATTGCTTGGTACCTTGCATCAAATGAGCCGGGGAGAATTATGATGCTTCCTGTAGCAGTCATGGGAGCAGCCATGCTTATCTCTTACCAAAGAGCAAAGGCTGAATCTCTTGGATTTGATGCGAAGGGAGGGATCATGGAGCGAGCCGAGCGATTCATTGTTTTATCTTTGGGTTTGTTAATAAGCGATATCTTGATCCCTGTTCTGTGGGTAATGCTGGTACTAACTTTGGTAACAGCAATACAGCGCTTCGTAAAAGTTTGGAATCAAGCGACCGCACAGCTTAATAACCCAACTGAGCCACACAGTCCATAAGTGCTGAACGGAAAAGTAACCGTCTGTGCTTATAAGCTTGCTTCAAGCCTCATTAAAGCTATCCCTGATCACCTATTAAGCAGGGTCAGTAATGCGCTAGGTCGGTGTGCCTACAGACTGTCATTTAGGAAGCGGGCAATAGTCGAAAGAAATATGCACAGAACACACGATGGCCCAATAACAAACCATGAACTAAGAGAGAAGACTCAACAAGCTTTCATTAGCTATGCCAAGTATTGGACTGATTCAGCCAAAATGCAGTCCCTTACTGACTATCAGATAGATGCTGGATTTACTGTCGAGGGTTTTGAGCATATTGAGGATGCCTGGTCTGAGGGGCCTGGGCCGATTCTGGCTCTACCTCACCTCGGTGGTTGGGAATGGGCAGGGCGATGGCTCACATGCCGACCGAAATTTGAAGTAACAGTTGTAGTGGAGCCACAGCAACCCGAAGAACTATTTGAGTTCATGATGAGTTACAGAGAATCATTTGGTATGAACGTCATTCCATTAGGGCCTAATGCGGGGAAAGAAGTCATTAAAGCCATAAAAAATAACCATGTGGTTTGCTTGCTATGTGACCGTGATATTGAGGGCACAGGGGTCAATGTAACTTTCTTTGATGAGGAAACGTCTATACCCGCTGGACCAGCAATGTTATCAATCAGAACTGGCGCTAAAATAATACCTGTTGCTGTCTACCAGCGATATAAATCTCACCACGCTATTGTTAGGCCCCCCCTCAATTCGGAGAGGCAGGGTAATCTGCGAGAAGATGTCGCTAGGATCTCTCGAGACATAGCCAGATCATTTGAAGAATTGATCCTGTTGGAACCTGAACAATGGCATCTAATGTCGCCAAATTGGCCAAGCGACCACGAAGCGCTTAGAAAACATCATAGAAAAAGTTAACTTGGGAAAAGGAAATAGCTAGAAAATCGGATACGAATAGAATATGCGAGTCGGCATGATAAGCCCTTATAGCCTTTCTGTTCCCGGTGGAGTGCAGAATCAGATATTAGCGCTTGCTAAATCTATTAGGAAACTTGGAACTGATGTTAGGGTCCTGGGCCCTTGTGATGGTCCACCACCCGATACTGGGATAACTCCGCTAGGTAATAGTCTGCCAACAGCAACGAACGGCTCCATAGCGCCATTAGCTCCAGATGCAGCTGCCCAGTTGAGGGTCATACGAGCACTACGTGATGAGCAATTTGACGTTTTGCATGTGCATGAACCTCTTGCTCCAGGACCTACAATCACCTCTATCGTTCTGAAGCAAAGCCCAATAGTCGCAACTTATCATCGTTCAGGCCATTCAAAATTTTATGATTATTTCAATCGTCCCGCACGTTGGGTGGCCTCGCGCATTGAAATCAATTGCGCCGTCTCAGAAGAAGCAGCCAGAACTGCAAAAGATGCTCTTGGTGGAACTTACGAGATCCTCTTCAATGGAATTGATCTAGATCTATTTGAAACTCAAATAGAAAAGAGCGCTACCCCGACGGTCTTATTTATAGGCCGGCATGAGCCACGCAAGGGTTTGCAAATCCTGCTTGAAGCTTTTCGCTATCTTCCCAATGATGTGCGACTCTGGATAGCATCTGAAGGCCCGGAGACTGAGAAACTAAAAGAGCAGACGTCAAGTGATAGTCGAATCGTTTGGCTAGGGACGATTTCAGATGCCGAGAAAATAAACAGACTCCAGAAGTGTTCCGTTCTATGCGCTCCTTCACTAGGGGGGGAATCCTTCGGAATTGTCTTACTAGAGGCTATGGCCGCAAGAACACCTGTTGTTGCCAGTGCTATACCGGGGTACATAAAGCTTGCTAGGCAGGGGAAGGACGCTTTATTGACCAAGCCGGGAGATCCAATCTCGCTATCCGATGCCTTAAGATCTGTGCTTTTCACTGATAACGTTGCGTCTAGATTCTCGGAGTCAGGAAGAGAAAGAGCTGAGCAATTCTCTATGGATGAGTTAGCTATTCAATATCAAAGAATCTACGAGAGAGCTCTTGTCATCAGCCCTGCCGCACCACTTCTCAAAAGGAGTAGCTACAGCAATCCATTCTTATCAATGTCTCGCACCAATAAAAGCAAGTAAGTAATTTCTAGATCATTAAAAATTCGTTATGCTTAAACTAATACAAAGGAGCCTCCATGGGTTTAATAATCGCATTGATAGTAATAGGTTTGGTTGTAATATTTTCTATATTGCAATACAACGGTTTAGTTAGACTACGTAACGGAACAGAGAATGCATGGTCGCAGATAGACGTACAACTTCGAAGACGTTACGACCTCATCCCGAATCTCGTCAATACCGTCAAAGGATATGCTGAACACGAGCGGGAAACCTTTGAAGCAGTAACCCAGGCTCGAACAGCTGCAATGGCTGGACAAACAGTTGGTGAGCAAGCTCAAAATGAGGATCTACTCAGCGGGGCCCTCAAATCCTTATTTGCAGTAGCGGAAGCATATCCCGACTTAAAAGCAAATGAGAATTTTCTTCAGCTGCAAGAAGAACTCGTCAGTACTGAAAGTCGCATCGCGTTTGCGCGTCAGCACTACAACGACAGTGTCTTGGGATATAACAATAAAATTGAAACATTTCCATCAAACGCTATTGCTGGAGCCTTTAAATTTAAACAGGCTGAATTCTTTGAGACTGAAGATGAGGCTACTGGCCCAGTGGAGGTTAACTTTTAATGGAGCCGCATCAGGCGGTTCGTCGTTCCCTCAGCCTTTTCCTACTCTGGTTTCTTACAAATAGCATTTTATTTGCTGCTTTGCTTGCGTTGATAGGTGTTGCGATCCTGTATGCGGCCCTGATAGCAATACTCTTATCACTAACTACGAATGTTTTAGCTTACCGACGCATGGAGCTTAGGATAATTGCAAAGGTAAACGCAGAAGAAATTGATAAAGGGTCCTATCCGAAATTTGAAAATTTAGTCGCAGGGTTATGCGTGGCGCATGGTTTTAGGAATCCTAACCTTTTTGTAGTTCCTGATTCAGCTCCAAATATGATGATGGTAGGAAAAAATAGCTCACTAGGAAACCTGATAGTTACAACCGGGTTACTCGAGAAAGTAAACAGGGTTGAACTAGAAGGTTTGATAACCCACGAGCTAAGCAGAATACGAAACAGGTTGGCTTTCTTGGAGTGCACAACGGCTGTTCTGGTCGCTAAACCTTTCGTTTTCTTTCCAGGTTTTGTAAAGTTCGTGACTGCTAAATTATTTGCCCCTTGGTCGGTTGCTGAGACTGATCTACAAGCAGTAGCTCTTACAAGGTACCCAACCGCTCTTGCAAGTGCATTAAGTAGTTTAAGTATCGATGGAAGAGAACTCAGGGTTAACCCGAAGTTCTGTCGACACCTATGGATAAATCCACCGGCTAAGGCATTGATCAAATCTGGATTCAGCACGAGTGACCGCGTAGCTGCGTTATCGGAACTGTGAACTCAATCACAATAGAAAAGTAAACACAAGTTATGAAATACCGGTAGCATCATAATATGGCTAATGATGACACAACTTCACGAACAACTGGAACTGTACGAGTAAAACGCGGTCTTGCTGAAATGCTCAAAGGCGGCGTGATCATGGATGTTGTAACTCCTGATCAAGCAAAGATAGCTGAAGATGCCGGAGCGGTTGCCGTTATGGCTCTCGAGCGAGTGCCTGCCGATATACGCGCCGACGGAGGGATTGCAAGAATGAGCGACCCAGAAATGGTAGAGGGAATTAAATCCGTCGTAACTATTCCAGTAATGGCAAAGGCGCGAATCGGGCATTTTGTTGAAGCACAAATTCTCGAATCGTTGGGCGTTGATTATGTTGACGAGTCTGAAGTTCTTACCCCTGCCGACGAAAAACATCATATAGACAAATGGTCCTTCACAGTTCCTTTCGTGTGTGGAGCCACAAATCTCGGAGAGGCGCTAAGACGCATTTCTGAAGGCGCCTGCATGATCCGAAGTAAAGGAGAAGCTGGAACCGGTAACGTAATTCAAGCCGTTCGCCACTTACGAACGATACTTGGAGATATAAAAAAAATTGGCCAAGCTGACTCAGCTGAACTTTATGAATGGGCAAAACAACTTCAAGCTCCAGTTCAGCTAGTTGAAGAAGTTGCCGAAACAGGCTCTTTACCGGTACCCATGTTCTGTGCTGGGGGAATTGCTACACCAGCTGATGCAGCACTAGTTATGCAACTCGGTGCTGAGGCTGTATTCGTTGGCTCCGGTATCTTCAAATCGGAAAATCCTGAGCCAAGAGCCAAGGCGATAGTTGAAGCAACCACTAATTATAATAATCCTGAAATCCTAGCAAAGGTCAGCAGGGGCTTGGGTGGCCCAATGACCGGAATAGGAATGGACGAAATCAATATCAACTTCGAAGAGCGTGGCTGGTAACGATTTGCATGTTGGTGTTCTAGCACTTCAAGGAGCTTTCGAGAGCCACCTAAAAATCTTTAGAGCGATGGGGATAGAAGCTCTTCCAGTTAAATCCTCCCAAGATTTAGAAAGAATTAACAGAATTGTCATTCCCGGCGGAGAATCAACGGCAATCCAAATGCTGTTGGAATCAAATGCGCTTCGTCAAACTCTTAGCGAACGCTTAAACCACGGCATGCCAGTATTTGGGACATGTGCGGGGATGATAGTCCTATCAAAGGTGATTCTAGATGGGCGAGAAGACCAGTCGCCATTAAATGCAATCGATATCGTGGTTCGAAGAAATGCCTTTGGTCGCCAAGTTGACTCCTTTGAGTCCTCAATTGACGTAGAGGGTTTGAGAGAACCATTCCCAGCGATCTTCATAAGAGCCCCAATAGTTGAGAGCGTGGGGGATGACGTTGACGTGTACGCAAAGGTAGATGACCAAATCGTTCTTTGTGGAAATGCTACAACACTAGTAGCATCGTTTCATCCAGAACTTTCGAGTGATACTCGAATCCACGAGATGTTTCTTTCTTTAGGGGAATAGATAAGGGTAGGGGCAATATGTCAGGTCACTCTAAATGGGCAACTAT
>DBHP01000003.1:19664-31257 GCA_002295705.1 Candidatus Neomicrothrix sp. UBA825
ATAAAACAAGTTGAAGTCGCTGCTCGGCAAGGTGGAGGTGATCTTGATGCCAACCCTACTTTGAGGACGATGTATCAAAAGGCTCGCGATAACTCAGTTCCCCTAGACACCATAGAAAGGGCGATAAAGCGAGGAACAGGTGAGTTGGAGGGAGTCAATTACGAAGACGTTACCTATGAAGGCTATGCCCCAAGCGGTGTCGCACTATACATTGAGACGCTTACTGACAATAGAAATAGAACCGGCTCAGAGGTTAGGTCAACGTTATCAAAGAATGGCGGCTCACTAGCGGAACCTGGATCTGTCGCATGGCAATTTGAAAGAAAAGGAGTGATTGTTCTCGATAAGATTATAGATGAGGACACGATAATGCTTGTTGCTCTTGAAAATGGAGCCGAAGATCTTATTGATGAAGGCGATACATGGCGACTTACATGCGATCCGGCCGACCTTAATAGTCTAAGAGATTCTCTTGACGCATCAGAAGTTCCATCTCTTTCAGCTGACTTAACATTTCTACCCACCCAAATCGTCCCCCTCGAAGACTCCTCATCCGCCAAACAAGTCTTGGCGCTAATTGATCTACTTGATGAACTGGATGATGTGGACTCGGTGCATGCAAACTTTGATATACCAGATTCTGTGTTACAGGAATTAGCTGGATAAGTAGAATCCACCGGATTTACCAAAAGAAACCCTATCATCGTACATATGTTCGTATTAGGTATAGACCCGGGACTGTCGCGTTGCGGTTACGGCCTTATAAAGATTGGAAAGCCTAAAGAGAAAGCCATATCTGCCGGCGTCATTCGAACATCTCCTGACGAAGTGACATCTGTTCGACTTTTTGAGATAAGGAATGAAGTTCGAAAGCTTATCTCTGAATATAGGCCAGAGGTGGTCGCTATTGAAAGGGTTCTATTTCAACGCAACGTAAAAACCGCTGTTTCAGTAAGCCAAGTAATCGGGGTTATTATGGTTGAAGCGTTGGATGCAAATTGCGAGGTCGCTGAATATTCACCGACAGAAGTCAAGCTAGCAGTGGCAGGATATGGAGGCGCACAAAAAACTGAGATTCAAACGATGGTTCAATTGCTTCTGGGCATTGAGAAGAAACTAGACCCAGTTGATGCTGCTGATGCATTGGCAGTGGCTCTATGTTATTCGGCAAATCGCTCTATGGTGGCCCGATGACAATAGGAAGCCTTCGCGGTGAGATCATAGTCAAAGATGATAACGAAATGATTATCGAAGTTAACGGCGTAGGCTACCGACTTCAGGTTTCAGCTTCCACGTATGAAGCTTCTCAAATAGGTCAGTCAGGAACTCAGTTTTATATACATCACCACTTTCGTGAAAATGAGCAGACGCTATACGCGTTTTCATCAAGATTTGAGTGCAAGCTATTTCAGGCATTAATTTCAGCGCATAAAGTAGGTCCTTCATTAGGGTTGTCGATTTTGTCAACCTATGGTCCCGACCAGCTAATAGATATCGTCAATTCGCAGGATATTGATGCGTTGTGTTTGGTACCTGGAGTAGGGAAAACAACAGCTTCAAGGTTGCTAATAGATTTAGAAGCGAAATTTAAAAAACTAGCAATAGGCTCTGAGCATCTTCCCTCAAAAGCCAGCGGCAAAATTAACGATGACATAAAAGATGTGCGCGACGCATTATCTGGACTCGGATACGGTTCAGAAGAAATCTATGCGGTTACAAAGGATCTGCCTTCAGAAACTGAAACGTCAGAGTTAATAAAGCTAGCCTTGCAGAAACTCGCAATAAACTCTAGGTGACAAGCTAACAAATTGATTATGAGAGACGAATTACTTTCCCCAAATGAAATTAACGAAGAAGACGATTCACATCTAGATATGAGTACACATGATCTTCGTCCTGATTCGCTAAAGGATTTTGTTGGGCAAGCCGAACTTAAAGAGCATTTAGAAATTATTCTTGGGGCAGCCCAGAAGAGAGGGAAGCCTTCAGATCATCTACTGTTTGCAGGGCCTCCCGGACTAGGAAAAACGACCTTAGCCAATATTGTCGCAGGCGAAATGGGCGTTTCCATGCATAGCACATCAGGTCCAGCGCTAGAACGAGCTGGAGATTTAGCAGCTATTCTTACAAAGCTCGAACCGGGTGATGTTCTATTTATTGATGAGATACATCGCCTATCAAAAGCAGTAGAGGAGGTTTTGTATCCAGCAATGGAGGACTTTCAACTTGATATTGTTTTAGGAAAAGGTCCGGCGGCGCGATCAGTGCGGCTAGCAATTGCGCCGTTTACTTTAGTGGCTGCGACAACTAGGACTGGTTTGATAACAGGACCTCTACGAGACAGATTTGGGCTTGTCGCCAGACTGGACTACTACACCGCAACGGATCTAGAGAAGATAGTTACACGTTCTGCAGGCATTATTGATGTTGAAATTGATCAGGCCGGAAGTTCAGAGATAGCTAGAAGAGCACGAGGAACACCCCGAATAGCAAATAGGTTATTGCGTCGAGTTCGTGATTATGCAGAAATGAAAGCAAATGGCGTCATTGACCAGGCAACAGCGAACGAAGGTCTCAAAGTATTTGGGGTTGATGGTAGAGGTTTAGATAAAGTAGACCGCTCTATATTGAATTCTTTGTGCAAGCAATTCAGCGGAGGGCCTGTAGGGCTTTCTACGCTCGCTATTAGCGTTTCTGAACCCGCTGAAACAGTTGAGGATGTGTATGAACCGTTCCTTATTCAGCAAGGTTTTCTAATGCGAACACCTCGGGGGCGAGTGGCAACTGATGCGGCATGGCAGCATCTAAATCTAGAGCCCCGAAAGCAAGCAGACTCTCCAAAATCTGATGACCTCTTTTCGGAGCTTGAGGAATAAAAGAGCTAAATCTTGGATATTTCAAATTTTGACTATGACTTGCCAAAAGACTCGATTGCTCAGTTTCCATTGAGTCAAAGAGACGAATCGAAGCTGTTGGTCGCGACCAAAGCTGTTGAGCATATGCATACAAGAGATTTTCCGAGTCTATTAGGGCCCGGTGATGTGGTCGTGCTCAATGAAACTCGGGTTATGCCTGCACGATTAAACTTGCGGAGACTTACCGGCGGGGCTGTTGAAGTGCTTGCTCTTGAAGAGGCTGATAATGGGAGGTGGGAAGCACTGGTGCGTCCTAGCAGAAAGATTCAAGTTGGTGAAGAATTACTTGATCAATCTGGGAAAGCAGTATTACGTATCGAGGAAGTTACGCACAAAGGGACAAGATATATTTCATCCATTGAAACGGAAATGAGAGAAATCTTGAGCGTTTACGGAGAAATTCCCTTGCCGCCCTATATCGAGAATAACGAAATTGATAAGAATCGATATCAAACCGTTTATGCGCAAAATGAAAATTCTGTTGCTGCACCCACAGCTGGTTTGCATATAACAAAGGAGACCATTGATAGATGCGAAGGAGCAGGAGCATCAGTGGTAACGGTTAATTTAAGTGTGGGTATTGGTACCTTTCAACCTATCGCAACTGACTCTATTGATGAGCATGTAATGCATTCCGAGCGATACTCCGTCGAGGCTGACGTATGGGAAACTATCCAGAAAGCGAAGAGGGTCATCGCAGTAGGAACAACCGTAGTGCGAACCCTTGAGTCAGTTGCATCCACTGGGCGCTTAGAGGGAAGAACTAAGCTTTACATAAAGCCCGGATTCCAGTTCAGAGTCGTTGACTCCCTATTGACTAACTTCCACCTACCCAAGTCAAGCTTGCTGGTAATGATCGAAGCATTTATGGGAAAGAGTTGGAAAAATCTCTATCATTTAGCACTCAAGGAAGGATATAGGTTTCTTTCATTTGGTGATGCCATGTTTATTGAACGTGGAGGATAGCTACTATAAATGGAAACGCATGAGGTTAAAAGATAAGTGGTGAACCCTAATTTTAAAATAGCAGCGATAGATGGCAGTGCACGTGCTGGAGTCCTTTCTATGCAAAGGCATGTTCTCAATACCCCAACCTTCATGCCAGTCGGGACAAGAGGGGCAGTCAGAACAATCACGTCTAAAGATCTCGAAGAGTTAGGTGCGGATATCATTCTTGGGAATACGTATCATTTGATGTTAAGACCCGGAGAGGATCTCATTCAAGAATTTGGTGGAATTCACGGGTTTGTAGACTGGAAACGTCTTATTCTCACTGATTCGGGAGGCTACCAAGTCTTCTCATTGGAGCCTGATGTAGATGACGACGGGGTTGAGTTTAAATCTACGTACGATGGCAGTCTGCACAGATTAACTCCGGAAAAAGCGGTTGACATACAGTGTTCATTGGGTGCTGATATCCAAATGGTTCTAGATGTTTGCCCCCCGATCCCTACTGAGAAAAGAGTTCTTGAAATAGCTGTTGATAGAACTCACAAATGGGCTATAAGAGGACGCAACCACTTCTTATCAAAAGAAAAGAGTTTTGAAAACGAACGTGCTCAATTTGGTATTGTCCAAGGCGGACTAGACCGAGAACTGCGACGAATTTCAGCTGAACAAATTGTTGATATCGGTTTCGACGGATATGCAATAGGTGGTTTATCCGTCGGGGAAACAAGACAAGAAATGATCGAGCCTATGCGGATAAGCGCTGATGCACTCCCGAAAGAACAACCAAGATATTTTATGGGCTTAGGTGATCCAGCAGGGCTAGTTGAGGCAATTGCATGCGGTGTCGACATGTTTGATTGTGTCTGGCCAACAAGATTAGCAAGGCACGGTACAGCGTTAACGATGAAAGGGCGCGTTAATTTAGGAGCAGCCAGATATGCAAAAAGCGATGATGCCATTGATCCTGACTTCGATTTAAGTCCTGCAAGCCGGTGGTCACGTGGCTACATAAGACATCTGCTATCTGTGGGTGAACCAGTAGCCGCTAGGCTTCTTACTCTTCATAACCTTGCGTGGATAATCGACTTCATGAAACGTGCGAGGGCGTCTATCGTTCAAGGGACATTTGATGATTTCCAGAAGGAAACACTCCAAATTTGGGGCTAATAATAAAGCTGCCGCTTCTAAATGATCTCTTCAGTGCGAATGTCCAAATGTGGCTTATTTCTTCCTTCAGGTAATTCTTTTCAATACGCCAAATTATTCCCAAACACATCGGAACCTTGCAATGATCCGCTAGCATTTGGAACTGAACTACAAGATTAGGAGACTGAAATCTATGGGAATACTTTTCCTACCTATATTGCTTTTGCTGATGTACTTTATGATTCTGAGACCACAGCAAAAACAGCGGAAGCAACAACAGCAAATGCTCTCAACTCTTGATGTCGGTGATGATGTAATACTGGAGTCAGGAATTTATGGGACGGTAAGTGACCTTGATGGGGCGACTGTATTCATCATGATCGCCGATGGCGTAGAAATAAAGGTCGCTAAAAGTAACGTTGCGAGAATGATCTCATACGATAATGACTCGGAGCTAAACTAATCTCTCCTCGGGGTTAGAACAAGAGATGAAAAAGCAAGTTCTACTTCCTTTAATGTCAATACTTGTTATCGTTGGCGGATTATTTGGATGGTCACAAGGCGCGGGCAATAGTGTTCTGCTGGGATTAGATCTCAAAGGCGGAGCAGAGGTTGTTCTCGAACCTGTTGAAGATACAGAACTCAGCGGTGATGTACTTGATGAAGCTCTTGACAAATCGGTTGAGATAATTCGTAACCGAGTCGATGGTCTAGGCGTTGCAGAACCGGATATAACACGTCAAGGAAATAGAATTGTAGTTCAACTCCCAGGGGTAGAGGATCAAAGGCGAGCTTTAGAAGTTGTCGGCCAGACAGCCGAGTTACGCTTCAGACCTGTTTGTGCAATCCTTCCTGCTGTACCAATAAATTTGGACCAGGTAAATAGTCAGAACTCTGATGAGGTAAACGATGGACCAGTTGGAATTCTTCCAACCGACCAAGACGAACCCTCAGTTGAGGGTCCAGAAGGCAGCGAATCTCAAGCAATGGTTTCAACCCCAGATGGTATTGGATGCGAAAATCTAGGTTTTGCGCCTGAGGATGCTCTAGGTATGGAAAACACTGAAGCAGATAATGACGAAGCAGAGAATCCGGTTATATTTCCTCTGCTTGACTCCGAGGGAACCCCTTACCAACGATTACTCTTAGGAAGAACTATGCTCACTGGAGCTTCGCTTGAAACAGCAGATGCCAGCATCGCAGGGGGGTTTGAATGGCAAGTTCTTCCTGTCTTTCGTTCCGGGGTAGACGGCATTGACTTATTCAACGCAGCAGCTGATGCGTGCTATAACCGAAATTCAAAATGTCAAACTGGACAATTAGCAATTGTTCTAGATGGGGTAATTGAATCAGCGCCTACTGTGAATACCCCTTTCTTTGAAAGAGACCAAATTGTCATAAGTGGTAATTTCGATCAGAATCGAGCAGAGGATACTGCTTTAGTACTGAAATATGGTTCACTGCCTTTGGAATTTGGGGACCCAACTGATCCAACAAGTGGCAGTAGAGTCCGTTTGGTCTCTGCAACACTCGGTCAAGATTCTTTAGATGCGGGTATTACCGCCGGACTTGTTGGTCTTGCACTAGTCGCCTTATATATGATCGCCTACTACAAGCTATTAGGGTTAGCAGCGATGCTTTCTTTAGCGGTGTCTGGAACGATGTTGTGGGTAATCCTCTCATGGCTTTCTGAGACACGAAGCTTAGCTTTAACGCTGGCTGGAGTGGTTGGATTGATTGTCTCCATAGGTACGTCTCTAGATTCAAACGTCGTTTACTTTGAGCACTTAAAGGAGGATATAAGGAATGGAAGGACCCTGCGTTCTGCAGTGGATCAGTCATTCCCAATAGCTTTCAAAACAATCTTTTGGGCTAATCTAGCCTCTCTCATAGGCGCTGCAATTCTTTACTTCCTCACAGTCGGTTCTGTAAGAGGGTTTGCTTTGATGCTTGGCCTCGCATCAATACTTGATTTAGTGGCCACCTATTTCTTTCTCAGACCAGTTGTGAAAATAATGGGAACGCAAAAAGCAATACAAGATCGATCTTGGTTAAGTGGCTTGCCTAGTTCTGTTGAGGAGGAATTATGAGTTTGCTTGGGAGAATGTACAGGAATGAAACGTCGGTACCCTTTGCGAAACTCTGGAAACCTATCGGTCTCTGTTCTCTTCTAGTCTTGATAATTTCAGTAAGCAGTCTAGGATTCAGAGGATTGAATTTAGGTCTTGAATTTGAAGGGGGCGGAGCATGGGAAGTCTCAGCCACTGGAATTGAAGCGGAACAGGTGCGAGATGCACTGCGCCCACTAGGCATTGCAGATGCACGTATCCAAACAGGTGGGGGTGTTCTTCGCGTTCGAACCGAACTCTCAAAAGTTGCACAAACGTCGCTTGAACAGGGCGAAAGTGGTGACCCTATAGTTGCTCAGGTAACGGCTGCTCTTTCGGAGATAACAGGTCAGGATGAATCAGCTATCAGCGTCTCGACGGCTGGTCCATCATGGGGTGAAGAAATTACGGATAAAGCTATTAATGCGCTGATTGTCTTTTTTATTGTTATTGCTCTTTATATAACGATTCGGCTCAGGTGGGAAATGGCAGTAGGGGCCTTACTCGCAGTCGCACATGATATTTTGATAACTGTTGGCTTGTACGCACTTTTCCAGTTCGAAGTAACCCCACCGACCGTAATTGCATTTCTAACGATCATGGGTTACTCGCTTTACGATACTTTAGTGGTGTTTGACAAAGTCAGAGACAACGAGCACATGCTCTCTAACTCAAAACTAACTTATACGTCAGTAGTGGAAAGGGCCTTGAATCAGGTTTTCATGCGGTCGGTAAACACTAGTATCACTTCTATTCTCCCAGTTGTTTCGGTTTTGGTTGTTGGGTCTGGCATCATGGGAGCAGTCACTTTAAGAGAATTCGCCTTGGCACTACTTATCGGTCTAATAATTGGAACTTTTTCATCTCTTTTCGTTGCTGCGCCTACAGCGACGATCTTGAGGAATAAATTTGGTGATGCGGACTCAGACAGCAACAGGTCCTACCGGTTAAGTGAGGCAGTAAAGAAAAGGTCAAAAAGTTCTCAGGCTGCTGTTAGGGAGCCATCAAACCCAGCCATTCCCCCAAGGCCAAGGAAAAAACGCAAATAACTGAGATGTCCCCATCCGAAACAGACTTGAAACGACTCATTCAAAATGTTCCGGACTTTCCCCGTGAAGGAATCAATTTCAAAGATGTATCGCCTCTATTAAAAGATGCCGTTGCCTTCGCAACAGCGGTGTCACTGATGGCGAGAGCAGTTGAAGCCGACGAAATAGACTATGTTGCTGGTATTGAAGCTCGAGGATTCATCCTTGGATCAGCCCTGGCAAATTTGCTAAATTTAGGTTTCGTTCCCATTCGGAAGCCAGGGAAACTTCCAGGTGAAATCATAGCTCAGAGCTACAGTTTAGAGTACGGCGAATCTTCTCTCGAGATGCAACGTGATGCGGTACCCAAGGGATCAAATGTACTAATAGTTGATGATATTCTTGCAACCGGCGGAACTGCGAAATCTGCTGCAAAATTAGTTGAGCGTATCGGCGGAAGAGTTGTTGGATTTGTATTTCTAGCATCGCTTGAGTTCCTGAACGGAAACAAAGAGATAGCAAATTATCAGCAACATACTCTTCTGACTTACGACTAGTGCTTGCCTAGGATAGGCTTATAAACATGAGCTTGATTACAACAAAAATTAGCTTATGGAATCGCATTGAAGAGGATCCTGCAGCTGAACTTAATCAGGTTTTGGAAATGTTCTCAAGGCACCATGCCTCAGCAGAAACAGATCTAATTAAAAGAGCCTACCAAGAAGCCCAAGAGGCGCATGATGGCCAAATCCGTAAATCTGGAGATGCCTATATTACACACCCAGTTGCAGTGGCAGAGATAGTTGCGTCCTTAGGGCTTGATGAATCAACGATAATAGCTGCATTGCTTCACGACACTCTTGAGGATACCGAAGAGGCTTTTGAGCGGATCGAAGAAGTCTTCGGAGAAGAAGTCGCTTCTATTGTAGATGGTGTAACCAAACTAGAACGCATAAAATTTGAAACTAAAGAAGCTCAACAAGCTGCCTCAATGAGAAAAATGTTAGTGGCAGTTGCAAAAGATATAAGAGTGCTTCTAATTAAACTCGCTGACCGTCTCCACAACATGCGTACAATCGCATCCTTGCCTAAATGGAAACAGCAACGGATAGCAAGTGAGACTCTTGATATTTATGCCCCTCTCGCTCATCGACTAGGCATGCAGGGTTTAAAAAATGAGCTGGAGGATCTCTCTTTCGCTGCATTACATCCCAAATGGTACGCACAAATCGACCAAATGATAGCCGATCGGGCACCGGAAAGAGATCTCTACCTTGCTCAGATTTTAGCCGATGTTAAGTCTCGACTGGATGAATTGATGGTGGGAGCAGAGGTGCATGGCAGACCCAAACATTTCTGGAGTATCTACGAGAAAATGGTAATAAAGGGTAGAGAGTTTGATGAAATCTACGATTTGATGGGTATCAGGGTGATAGTTGAGTCGGTGAAAGATTGCTATGGCGCTCTTGGTTCAATCCATGCAACCTGGCACCCAGTCCAAGGACGGTTCAAGGATTACATAGCGATGCCTAAGTTCAATCTCTACCAATCTCTTCACACCACTGTAATCGGACCTCAAGGAAAGCCACTCGAAGTCCAAATAAGAACACGCGATATGCATCACAGAGCCGAACACGGTGCAGCTGCGCATTTCAGTTATAAAGAACAAGTTGATGAAAATGAATACATGTGGTTCTCACGAATTGTTGATTGGCAAGAAGAAACTGAGGACCCACTCGAATTCATGACTAATCTAAAGATGGATCTAGATCAAGACGAGGTATTCGTCTTTACACCCAAAGGTGAAGTCGTTACCCTTGAATCTAAATCAACTCCTGTTGACTTTGCATACACAATACACACAGAAGTAGGGCATGCCTGTAGAGGAGCTCGAGTAAATAAACGTCTTGTCCCGCTCGATACAGTTCTTCAATCAGGTGACACTGTGGAAATATTAACAAGCAATGCCCAAGACGCTGGGCCGTCTCAAGACTGGCTTAGATTCGCAAAGACGCACAGGGCGGGTTCAAAAATTCGACAATGGTTCACTCGTGAAAGAAGAGAAGACGCAATTGATGCTGGAAGAGAAGCTCTTGCGGAATCTCTTCGCAAAGAAGGCTTACCTACGTTCAAACTTTTGAAGAGTGAGACCTTGCAAGAAGTCTGTGAAACACTAAATTATTCGGATTCAGAAGCGCTCTATGCAGCTATCGGTGAACAAAATGTGAATCCGAAAAGCGTAGCCGGACGATTTCTCGAGATCCTCAAAAAATCAGGGTCGTCACAAGGAATTCCAGCTCCATTACCAAGTCACCGAGATAAAAAAGTAGGGCAAGCAAAAAGAAAACGAGATAATGAAGTCGGAGTCGTTGTTGAGGGTGTTGACGATGTGATGATCAGGTTAGCTAAATGTTGCACTCCGGTACCGCCAGACGAAATAATGGGTTTCGTTACACGGGGAAGAGGGGTATCCATCCACCGAAGTGATTGTGCTAACGGTGTGGCTTTGGCTTCCGGACATGCGAATCGGTTGATAGATGTGGAATGGGATGATAAACGAGGAGGGACCTTTGCAGCATCAATAGAAGTAAAGGCATTTGATCGAACACGGCTACTCGGAGACGTTTCAACAATCCTCTCCGATGCAAGGGTAAACATCATCTCAAGCTCCACCCGAACCGGAGCTGACAGAATCAGTGTTATGAACTTTGAGTTCGAATTAGGGGATGGTCGTCACTTGGATTGGCTTATAAGCCTCATACGTCAAGTTGATGGAGTATATGATGCATATCGAATTTTGCCAGGAAATAGTAAAGGGTCATCACTTCAAAAGGCGAAATCGTGATAGTAGACAACTCAACGCTTAAAGCTCATCTCACCCAGACATCAACTATCAAATATTAATGATGAAATTCAAAATTGTTCAGAAAAACGGATACAAGATGCAGGAAGTCGATCTCTTCCTTCGCAAATTAAACAAATGGAAAGCAAACGGCAAGAGTAAAACAATTGCAACAAAACTTGAACGCGTAAAGTTCACTCTGACTACTAAAAGAGGCTATGACCCTAAAGAGGTTGACGAATATTTAGACTCGTTGCTCAATCAAAAGGCGCAGAACCCAAATACGCTCTCTAACGTTGGAACGGAGTTAAATTACTCAAAGGAAAAAGTATTTACTCCAGATCCAACTCCAACTATTACCAGTAAGAGATTAAGAGAACTCTCACCTCCACTTGTTGAAGAAATTGGATATGAAAAAGCGGAGGTAGATAAGTTCTTGAATTTGATTGCTGACACGCTTCAGTTATTCGAGGAATCAACATATGAGGAAATACAAAAGATCAAAGCAGATCAGTACGATCCTGGCAGCGAAACACCCAGACTGCTTTCCGCAGATCAAATAAGGTGGGTCTTATTCACAGTGAATGACTCACATGGATATGA
>DBHP01000003.1:31657-39053 GCA_002295705.1 Candidatus Neomicrothrix sp. UBA825
GCTTAGCACCACATTTCATTCACGCTACTTAATAGCACCATAAGGGCCATCAACCCTGTAGTCTTGCCACATGAGCAAATCACAATTCCAAGCCCCTAAAGGGACTCGAGATATAATGGCTCCTGAATCTGATAGAGTTAGCAATCTTCTGAGTATCTTTGAAGAAACTCTAAACTCTGGTGGTTACGGTCAGATTATCTCACCGATATTTGAAGATATTAGAGTGTTTCAACGTCTTGGTGATAGCTCTCAGATAGTCACCAAAGAAATGTTTGATCTTTTTGATAAGGACCCTAAGAATCCCCAACATCTCGTTCTGCGTCCAGAACTGACAGCAAGCATATGTAGGGCTTTTACTCAGCATCGGCCAGTTACACCATGGAAAGTTTGGTATCAGGGACCCCAATTCAGGTACGAAAAGCCACAGGCAGGTCGCTACCGTCAATTCCTGCAAGTCGGAGCGGAACTACTAGGGTCTCCCGACCCTCATGCTGATGTCGAGATCATAAGCTTGGCTTCAAGATTCTTCCAAAAAGCGGGATTATCAAACACCAAGTTACTTCTAAATTCACTTGGTGACGCTGAGACTAGGGCCAACTATAACGAAGCGCTGATCGGGTACTTAAATTTGAATCAGGCTGACCTCAGTGAACAGTCACAAAACACGATGCTTAAAAACCCCTTACGTGTTCTTGATTCTAAACGAGAGCAAGATCAAGCAGTAATACATAGTGCACCGGTCATATCAGATTTCCTGAATGACGATTCTAAAAAACATTTCCAAATTGTTCAAAAAGGTCTTTCCATGCTGGAAATCGATTACGAACTAACTCCCCGGCTAGTCCGCGGCCTGGATTACTACACGAAAACAACATTTGAGTTCATTGCTCCTGGTCTTGATACTGCTCAGAATGCTGTTGGAGGAGGAGGCCGCTATGACGGACTTGTTGAGGCTCTGGGAGGTCCGCCTACAGAAGGCATCGGTTTTGCCATCGGTATAGATCGAACTTTATTAGCCTGTGAAGCAGAAAATATCTCTGTACCGACCAACAATATAGAAATTTTTGTTATTGACACTACCGGCGGAGATGAGGCACTTATCTTGTCAGATGAATTGCGCCAAATCGGATTTAGCGTTGATAGAAGTTTTGATCAGCGGTCCATGAAATCTCAAATGAAGGCGGCCGACAGGTCAGGGGCCCAGCTAGCAATCATCATAGGAACTGATGAACTCAATGAAAATCAGGTTACCCTTCGAGACTTAAGAGGCGACGGAACACAAATTGCTCTGGATCGCCAGTCACTATCAAAGGCTTTACCGGAAATGTTACAGGAGATGACAAAATGACTATGCGAACTCACTACTGCGGCGATCTCAGATCAAGCGATATCGGTTCAACTGTAACTGTTTGTGGTTGGGTGGATACTCGCAGGGTCCACAGCGAGCATCTAGCTTTTATCGATCTCCGTGACCACACTGGAATTATCCAATGCGTAGTCGATGAGAAATTAGACCTTCGATCAGAGTTTGTCGTCTCAATCACCGGAACTGTCCGATCTCGTTTTGAGGGCAAAAGTAATGAAAAGCTATCCACCGGTGAAGTCGAACTCGGAGACTGCTCAGTAGAGCTATTATCATCGGCTGAACCCCCACCGTTCCCTATGCACGAACGCTCTGAGGTTGACGAAAGCATCAGGTTAAAACATCGCTACCTTGACTTGAGAAAAACACGGATGCAAAAAAATCTGAGAATACGAGCTCAAGTTAACAGCGCAATCCGAAACGCTATGGAAAAGCAAGGATTTGTTGAAATAGAAACTCCTATGTTGATCGCATCAACACCGGAAGGGGCTAGGGACTTTGTTGTCCCATCTCGACTTCACCCAGCTAATTTCTATGCCTTGCCGCAAAGCCCGCAAATTTTCAAACAACTATGCATGGTCGGGGGCATTGACAGATATTACCAAATTGCCCGTTGCCTTAGAGATGAGGATCTCAGAGCCGATAGACAATTTGAGTTTATGCAACTTGACATGGAAGCAAGTTTCGTGACCCAAGAAGATGTGCTGACGTTTGTATCTGAAGCGATAAAGGCCTCCGTCGAGAATATTACAGGAAAGAGGCCTGGGGAGATACCTACGATGACATGGCATGATGCTATGGAGCGGTTCGGATCTGATAAGCCCGATACTAGATTTGGAATGGAACTTATAGAACTGTCAGAAATCTTTCAAGAAACGGAAGCTAACGTCTTCAAAGTTGACTGTGTCAAGGGGATCCTGTACCCAAACGGTGCAGAAATACTCGGAAGAAATGCGATAGATGCGCTAACTGAAAAGTGTCAAAGCTGGGGGGCAAAAGGGCTCGCTTGGTTTAAGGTTGGTCAGAATTCATCTCTAGAAGGGGCTCTTACAAAGTTCATGTCGGACAAAGAAATTACTCAGCTTGCGTCCTCAATGGGTGCAAACTCAGGCGATATGATTTTTGTAATCGCCGATCAAAGGCGAACTGTAAACCATATATTGGGTCTTTTGAGGCTTGAATTAGCTCGACCTCCAGTAGGCGAGGGAGGATTAAACTTCTTATGGATAACAGAATTCCCGTTATTTGAATCTGTAACAGATAGTGGCGAGCCCATACCTGCACATCACCCCTTCACTATGCCACACACTGATGACCTTGAGATGCTTGACTCTGCCTCAGGTGAAGAATACCTATCAATTCGGTCTCAAGCTTATGACCTTGTCCTCAATGGATGGGAGTTAGGCTCAGGAAGCGTGAGGATTCATAAAAAGGATATTCAGGCAAAGATTTTTAGCATCTTGGGAATTCAAGATGAAGAAGCTGAGCAAAAGTTTGGATTCCTGCTCGATGCTTTTAAATATGGGGCACCACCACATGCTGGATTCGCATTCGGCATCGACCGTCTTGTAGCCCTGCTTGCAGGAGAAGAAAATATCCGTGAGGTAATTGCATTCCCAAAAACGCAGTCAGGAAGCGATCCACTAACTAATGCCCCAACTCCACTTGATCCATCACACCTTGAGGAGCTTGGTTTAAGATTAGCGCCTGATACAACCTGATCTAATCGCTACCATCTGAAGGTGTAATTAGGTAAATGCCTTCTGCTACTTTTTCAAAAGTTCCCTCTGTGCCGAATGCTAGGCCAGAGAAAAAATCTACAATTCTTCGACCAACGTCCTTTGGCTCTGCAACTAAATTAATTATTGTAGGATTGCCGTCCTTGTAGCTCTGAGCTGGAGGCATTACATCCTCAAAACTTGTTACGTCAAACCGGTTGGAATCAAGAGAAGTCATAAAAGAATAATACCTTAGCTAGGCAGGTGTGTCCGCACAACTTCAAAACCATGACGCAAGGGGCTCTTTAAGTTCATAAGTCTTTGACATAACTAATTAAAAGTTCAAGATTGGATCTGGCTTGTAAAGGGTTCTAACTCAGCTATGGTATAGGTATGTTTAAGAGAATTATCTGGATAGCTGCGGGATTTGGTGCCGGACTGAGTTCATCTTTTTGGATGAAAAGAATGGTCAAAAAACGTGCGGCTGATTATACGACTTCAGTAGCTACAAATTTTATTGAGAATAGTGTAAAAGCTACAAAATCAACGATTTCCGGGGTAGCAGATGAGAGTAAGCGAATCGCAGTAAAATACCAAGACAGGCTGCCGAGCCGTGCAGGAAAGAAAGCTCAAAACGGCGTTCTGATCCTTAACGATTAATAAACAAACCAAAGCTAAAAGCGCGTACTAATATAACAATGCATTGGCATAAAATTATGCATAGTTATTGCACTGTAGGATTGTTTTAATGAAAGCCAGAGAACTCAGAAGCGCGTTTACTACTTTTTTTGAAAAACGAGGTCACGAGGTTGTGCCCTCTTCAAGTCTGATTCCACACGATGACACGATACTTTTCACCAATGCAGGAATGGTGCCTTTTAAAAACTATTTCCTAGGTATTGAAAATCCACCATACAAACGTGCAACGACAGTGCAAAAGTGTGTTCGAGCTGGCGGTAAGCATAATGACTTAGATGAGGTTGGTCGAACGAGCAGGCATCTTACTTTCTTTGAAATGATGGGAAATTTTAGCTTCGGTGATTATTTCAAGGAGGACGCAATCCCTTTGGCGTGGGAGTTTTTCACAAAAGTACTCCAACTAGACCCTGAAAGACTTTGGGTAACTGTTCATCATACAGATGATGAAGCTGCTCAGATTTGGGAAGAAAAAGTAGGTGTCCCTCCGGATCGTATACAGAGACTTGGTGAAGATAACTGGTGGCGAATGGCTGATACGGGACCCAATGGTCCCTGCTCTGAAATTTTTTGGGACAAGGGTGAGAAGTATGGACCGCCCGGTGGCCCTGAAAATCCTGCTTCCGATGAGCGATACGTTGAAATCTGGAATCTTGTTTTCATGCAATATGATCAGCAAGCTGATGGTGAGCAAATTCCGCTTCCGAAACCTTCAATTGATACAGGGGCCGGATTAGAACGAGTTTTGTCTGTAATCCAAAATGTAGATGCTGTTTGGGAATTAGATGAGTTCCAAACGCTTCTTGAGGCTGCAGAAGCTATCACAGGAGTGCCAAAAGAATACGATGATAGCGCTCTTGTCTCATTGCAAATTTTAGTCGATCATGCCAGATCCAGCAGCTTTTTGATTAGTGATGGAGTTATCCCAAGTAACGAAGATAGAGGATATGTTTTGCGCCGAATCGTCCGTCGTGCCGTTCGGCATGCTTACATACTTGGGGTCGAAAAGCCGATCATGTCTGACTTAGCTGATGCAGTAATAACACTCATGGACGATGCCTACCCAGACTTAGCGGAGAACAAAAATCTGATTAAAGATGCACTACAACGAGAAGAAGAGGGATTTAGGAGAACACTCTCAGCTGGTATGAAGATTTTGGAGGGGCACCTATCACAAGTCAATGAGAATGAAGAATTAAGTGGAGAGGTTGCATTTCAATTACATGATACATACGGCTTCCCTATGGAATTAACTCAAGAAATCGCCGCAGAAAGAAAAATTCCGATAAATGTAGAGCAGTTCAATACCGAAATGGCTCTCCAAAGAGAGAGAGGAAAAGCAGATTCGTCGTTGAAAGGTAATGCAACTAATTTAAATTCCCAGCTTCAAAAAGCTATAGAAAAATTATCTGCTACGTCTTTCGAAGGCTATCACAAGCATGAAAGCATCTCAGAAGTCCTGTATCTGGATGGCGATTTTATAGTTCTCAATCAAACTCCCTTTTATGCTGAGGCTGGAGGACAAGTTGGAGATACTGGTATCATCGAAAACGAAAATGGAACCCTAATAATCGGTAATACAACGGCTATGCCCAGCGGTCATTATTTGCACGCTATAGAACAGCTAACCGGCGTAATACAGATCGGCGACACCGTCACAGCAACGATTGATAGTAAGAGGCGGATAGAAATTCAGCGCCACCACACAGGGACTCATCTCTTGCATTGGGCGCTAAGAACAGTTTTAGGCGAGCACGTCAAACAACAGGGATCGTGGGTAGGTCCCGAGCGCCTACGTTTTGACTTCAGTCACTTTGCGCCACTCACGAAAGAAGAGATTGAACAAATTGAAGATCTTGTGAATAAAGAAATCTTTTCAGGATCTAGTGTTGAAATTATTGAAACCACGATGGAAGATGCAAAAGAACAAGGGGCATTAGCTTTCTTTGGGGATAAGTATGGTGACGAAGTACGTGTTTTGAAAGCCGGCGAACATTCGGTTGAGCTATGCGGAGGAACACATGTCGGCAATCTCAGCGATATCGGACCAATGAAGATAATCTCTGAAGGGTCAATCGGGTCGAATATCAGGCGCATTGAAGCAGTCTCGGGTCTTGGTACTATCGGTCTTATTCGTGCTCAGCAGAACCTAATTGAAGGAGCCTCTATTGATCTTGGCGTTCCAGCATCAAATCTCATTGAAGGCGTGGCAAAGAAGAGCCGAGAAATAGACGAGCTAAAGAACGAGTTGACATCATTGCGCACATCACTTATCAAGAATTCACTTGACACCCTCCTCGGTCAAGCACAAGACGGAGTCATAGCTGAAGAGATTGACGGTGTCGGTCGGAATGATATGAGAGACTTAATTGGTTCCCTTTGTAGTAGTGCGGATATTAAAGCCGTGATTCTTGGAGTTGCTTTGGATAGTGGTGGGGTAGTACTAGCCGCAGGAGTCCCAGCTGGATCTGAACTTAACGCATCCGAACTCATAGCTGAATCCACAAAACTAATTAAAGGCGGTGGCGGTAAAGGTAAAGATTTTGCTATTGCAGGCGGAAAAGACAGATCTGCCTTGGAAAAAGCTATTCACTTAGCCCGACAAAAAGCGGAGTCAGGGTGAGAGTTATTGGACTTGATTTAGGATCCAAAAGGATAGGGGTTGCGCTGAGTAACTCGGATCTAACAGTTGCTACGCCGTATGACGTAATCCAAAGAGCAGACAAGGTAGAGAAGGACCATATTGCAATTCTAAATATTGCTGGCGAATGGGAAGTAAATAAAATTATCGTAGGCTTACCGATTTCATTAGACGGAACATTGGGAGCATCAGCCAAATCTGTCACCGATGAGATAGAAGAACTAAAGAGCGTAACGGACATACCAATTGAAACTCATGACGAGCGTTTCACTACTGTGACTGCTGAACAAATACTCCTTCGCCAAAATGTAAAGCGTGATAAGAAGAAGAGTGTTGTTGATAAAGTAGCCGCCGCAATAATCTTGCAGGGTTGGATCGATTCTTTCAACAATTCAAAAGATGTCAGATCCGGAACAATTACATGAGCGGGGATGACGAGGAATCAAAGCGCTTGGAAGCGGAAAAACAATCTGTGTATCCAGACACCGACCCCGAAAGACTTGAAGAAGGAGAACTCGATGCACCATATGAGAACTTTTTCTTAGGGGCATATGAAGGAAGTAATGAAATTGCCCAAAGTGACAACTCAAATTCAAAAGATATTTATCCTCAAGATCTACCACCCTGGTATGAAGATGAATACTACGATGATCGGGACTGGGAACGCCTCCCGAGAAGAACAAGCACAGCGATACGGTTCGGCATATTCATAGGTGTTCTGCTCATCCTTTCGCTAACAACCTACAGTTTTGTCAAAGGGTGGATTGACGATCAACTTGACCCACCGGGTGAACCAGGTGTAGCGGTAACTATTGAAATTCCTCAAGGGGCATCTGCGGATGATATTGCAAGAATCCTTGCCGATAATGATATTGTCGCCAATGCAACTGTTTTTAGATATTACTTAAGGTTCAAAAGCGCCTCCGATTTCCAAGCAGGTATCTATACATTTCAGATAAATAGCTCAGCGTGGGATGT
>DBHP01000003.1:39430-60891 GCA_002295705.1 Candidatus Neomicrothrix sp. UBA825
TAACTATTCCCGAAGGCCTAACTCTAATAGAGATGCAAGAAACACTTCTGGGTCAATTGCCGGACTTTAATCAAGAGGAACTTAAAAAAGCCATTGAAAATGCTGCTACCCCTTCCAGCCTCGGTATCACTTTGAGCTTTATCAAAGAAGGTATCTTCTTTCCTGATACCTACGACGTTGACGAGGTATCACTTGCGAATGAAGACAACCTTCTTCAGAGAATGATCTCGCAATTCGATATTGTCGCCATAGAAACTGGTCTGACAAACCCTCCCAGCGCCTTGGGGGTCACCCCTTATGAGGTGCTGATCATTGCATCACTCATTGAAGAAGAAGCGGCACTTGACGAAGAGAGAGCCAAGATAGCTAGAGTAATTTATAATAGATTAGAGCGTTCAATTCCATTGGGGATAGACGCAACTATCGTCTATGCTCTTGGCGGTGACAGAGAATTAACACTCAGTGATTTAGCAGTCGATTCACCATATAACACTCGACTTGTTTTAGGGTTACCCCCAACTCCGATAAGCGCTCCAGGGCGAGCATCAATAGAGGCTGCTCTTCAGCCTGCTCAAGGAGACTGGTTATATTATGTGCGAACTGACGAATCCGGTGTGGGGTCCCATACATTCGCAGTCACACAGGAAGAGTTTAACGAGGCTGTTTTGATATGTGTAGAGAGAGAACTCGGCTGTGGTTGAGTTTCCTGAAGTCAACGGATATGAATTTATCGCCGCTGTTGTGGGTAAGCCAATAGCGCATTCTCTTTCCCCGCTAATTCATAACACTGCATTCCGGCAAGAGAAATTGAATTGGTCATACCATGCAGTAGAAGTCTCGCAGAATGAAGCTAGTGAGTGCATAACTGCAGTTAGGGAAAAGAATATCCGTGGTTTATCTGTAACGATGCCTTTAAAAGAAGCAGTGATTCCATATTTAGATGGGTTAACGGAGACTGCTAGTAAATTGAATGCAGTCAACTGCGTCTTCTGGGATGGAGGTGACCTTATAGGGGATAACACAGATGGCGATGGTTTCGTAAATGCCTTGAAGTTACAGCTCAATGAACCACTAAATGGGAAGACCGTCGCAATCATTGGAGCCGGTGGCGCAGCCCGATCGATCATAAATAGTTTGGGAGATAATCCGGTTAAAGAGATCATCGTTGTGAATAGAAGCAACCCAAAAGCTGAGAAAGCCGCCTACCTTGGAGGACCTAATGCAAGAGTCGGTAGCTATGGAGATCTTACTGCTTGCGATATTGTCGTGAATTCAACCCCGCTTGGAATGGCTGGGACCTCAGAAGAAGCAATGCTACCAGTTCCAGTGGAGTTTTTATCTTCTACGCAAACTGTAATAGACCTTGTCTATAATCCCATTGAGACAGAACTTCTTCGGCAAGCCAAAGGATTAGGAGCGAGAACCTTTTCAGGCCTGGGTATGCTGATCCACCAAGCCCTTTTGCAGTTCCTGTTATGGACAGGTCTGAATACATCAATCGAAGGTATAGAAAGCGTTGTTTCTGATGCCGTCGGCAGATAACACTTCTGAGGTTAACTCCCTGCAAAAACTAATTTACGTGACTACTCTCGTAGTGTGGAGATGAAAGAAATCAAAGTCAATCTTGGTGAGAGAAGTTATCCAGTGTTGGTCGGGGCGAATTGCCTAGATAATGTCGCGAAATACTACCCCGAGTCCGCAAAGCGAGTCGCCATTGTAACTCAGAAGCAAATCGGGGTAGCGATACCCTCAGGTAAAAATCACAAAGTTTTTGACATAGGAACTGGTGAAAACTCTAAATCAATTGAAACCGTAATTGAATTATGCAGGGCATGGGTTGACTGGGGTCTAACCCGTTCAGATATAGTCATTGGCTTGGGTGGAGGAATGGTAACTGATGTTGCGGCTTTTGCCGCTTCAATCTACCACCGAGGTTTGAATGTAATTAATATCCCAACCACATTGCTCGGGATGGTTGATGCAGCAATCGGAGGCAAAACGGGAGTCAACCTTCCTGAAGGAAAAAACTTAATTGGAACATTTTGGCAACCGAAAGCCGTTATATGTGATACCGATACGCTCCATTCTCTTCCAGATCGCGAATGGAAATGTGGGTACGGGGAGGTCGCTAAGTATCACTTCCTTGGTGCAGATGATATGCGAGAATTTGGACTGATCAACACCGTACTAGAATGTATCAAAGTCAAAACAAACATTGTTGCTGAAGATGAGCGTGAAACAGGGAAACGAGCAGTTCTAAATTACGGTCATACGCTAGCCCACGCACTAGAGTTCGAAAATGACTTTACATTAGCTCACGGCGAGGCTGTCGCAGTGGGTATTCGATATGCTGCCGAAGTCGCATTTCTAATGGGGCGAATTGGAGAAGAACGCGTTACATATCACGAGGAAATTCTCGCCCACTATGGTCTTCAAATGAAATTGGGGAAAAGCATTAATCTTGAAAGAGTTACTTCACTGTTCTTAAGAGACAAAAAGTCTCAAGATGGAATCACATTTGTTTTAGATGGAGAAAACGGAGTGGAACCTGTGCTTGTTCACGATCAAGATATATTAGAGAAGGCTTTGGAGGTCGTTCAATGAAATCAATCCTGCTATTAATGGGGCCGAACCTTAACATGCTTGGTGAACGAGAGCCGGAAATTTATGGGTCAGCTACAATGCAAGATCATATTGAGGATGCAGAAAGAGTTGCGAACGACTTTGGTTACGAATTAGTGCACTTCCAGTCAAATAACGAAGGAGATCTTGTAAACCAAATTCAAAACGCTAGAGGCAGACACATCGGAATCATCATAAACCCTGGCGCTCTCACTCATTACGGCTGGTCAATTCATGATGCTTTGGTAGCCTATGAAGGCGTAATTATTGAAATGCACCTATCTAACCCAAATCAAAGAGAATCGTGGAGGCACACATCCGTTGTAGCACCAGTAGCGGATGGGTCAATTATTGGTTTTGGGATACAAGGTTATGAGCTATCAATCCGAGCGTTTCATCAGATCATTGAAAATGATGACAAGTGAAGATGAAATAGCAAGTCACCCTCAGAGACTTACTCACGTAGGTGACTGGTGCGCAGAACGTAATGCTTGTTTCGTTGCTCTTGATTCTTACACTATTAGGTGGTTGACAGGGTTTACAGGGTCTAACGGGATAATATATTTGGACCAAAATTGCCAAGTACTTTTTACCGACTCAAGATATGCAGAACAAGCACCGGTCGAAATCGCAGGGCATGGCGTAGACGTAAATTGTGTTATTGGCTCAGATCCATTTAAAAAAATTGCCGAGCTCGCAAGAAAAAGAAATCTTCATTTGGACGGCGAAAAATGTTCATGGAGCGCAAAAGAAAAAATAGAACGTCTTATAGAAGGAGACGTTATTGATGCTCATAAATTCTGTTTAGAACTCAGGTGCATAAAAGATAAAGGCGAAATAGAGAAGATAAGAACTGCAGCTGAAATTACCTGCGTGGCTTTAGATAATGCCCTAGCTGAATTAAATACAGAGACAACTGAAAGGGAATTAGCTCGCAATATTGAATCATTCATGATTGAACATGGCGCATTAAGAGCAGCCTACCCGCCTATCATTGCAGCTGGTAAGAACAGTGCACTTCCCCACGCACGCCCTTCTGATCAACGCATTTTGGATACGAATCTATTACTCGTAGACGTAGGGGCTAATTTCGAAGGGTATTGCTCTGACATGACGAGGATGATTCCTCTATCCAAACTGAGCAAAGAGCAAGAACGTGCTTCCCAAATAGTGCTTGATGCCCAAATAAAAGCTATTGAATCGATTCGCCCAGGTATCAGAGCAAAAGAAGTTGATGCAATCTGTCGCGATATCCTATCGAATGCGATATCTGGTGGAGAATTTCTTCATGGAACCGGTCATGGTGTAGGTCTGGAAATTCATGAGTACCCCAGTATCAATAGCAAAAGTAACGACATGCTTCGAGAGGGGATGGTCGTTACCGTGGAACCAGGAATTTATTTTGAAGGTTCATATGGTATCCGGTGGGAAGATTTACTTCTCGTGACAGATAGCGGCATCGAATATTTAACTAACTATAAGAAACACACAAGTAGGGAACTCTTACGGTTAGAGTAGAAGCCGATAGTAAAGGATTCATAAATGACTTCCGTATCCACGAATGATTTTAAAAACGGTTGGACCCTGATGGTTGATAATAATCTAATGCAAATAGTCGAATTCCAACATGTGAAGCCAGGGAAAGGACCAGCATTCGTAAGGACAAAGCTAAAGAACGTGAGGACCGGATCCGTGATAGAGAAGACGTTCCGAGCCGGGGAGTCACTAGAGCGCGTAAATATCGATAAGCGTGAAATGCAATATCTTTACAGAGACGGATCAGATCTCGTCTTTATGGACAGTGAAACTTATGAACAAATCACCGTCGCACCTCAATCTGTCGGAGATTTGCCAAATTACATAGTCGAATCAGATTCAGCTATCCTTCTTATGTTCGGTAGCGAAATTGTAGGTACTGAACTTTCGGCATCAGTTGAGCTATTAATCACTGAAACTGAACCTGGAATCCAAGGTGACAGAGTTTCCGGTGCCACGAAACCAGCTCTACTGGAGACCGGTTTGAATGTGCAAGTTCCTTTGTTTCTAGAAACCGGCGAGAAAATAAAAGTAGATACCAGAACAGGGTCCTACATTAGTAGAGCTTGAAATTCGAATCATGGAATCAATCGAGAAAGGCGAACTCCCTAAAGATACCCCAGGTTACATAGTTAACCGTCGCCATGGAAGAGAGACAGTATTAGGTCTAATCTACGAGTCTGAATCCAAGTCAAAGGTCCTACTCGATCTAAGAAAAGATATGCCGGTACAGCTCGATGGATATGCTAAAGAATTATTTGATGCTCTTATCAGCGAGTTGTCAGCTGTTGATTCCCTGATTGATGAGAACAGTCACAAATGGGACCTAGACCGAATGCCACTTGTAGATTTAGCGATACTGAGGATAGCGGTTCTTGAACTAAAGCAATTTACATCCATTCCTTCAGCAGTAATAGTTAGCGAAGCCGTGGAGCTAGCGACTAAATATTCCACGGAATCTTCAAGCCCATTTATTAACGGTGTACTCGCAGGAATCTGTGGATCTCTTCGGCCTAATGATCCAGTTATCTAGTTAAAAGTTTTCCCTTTGCATGCCAAAGTTGAGAAGTGGTGATAGTTTAAACAAAACCGTAAATTGAGTCCGGCGAGGCTCGAACGGAGAAAGGTGCCGAGATGGCCGATTCAGAACGCCCTAACACGCCCCTCGACAGGGGCGTTTTTCATGCGCGTTCAGAGATTATGAATGCAGACGGTGTTCGTCGAGCTCTTTGGAGAATGTCACATGAAATTTTAGAGCAGAATCGTGGACTATCAGAACTAGTGCTTGTGGGTTTGGAAGTTGGTGGAGTTCACCTAGCGCGGAAACTAGCTGAGAATCTACTTGAGATCGAAAAGCAGAACGTGCCGGTCGGGACTTTGGACGTTGCTTTCTACCGAGATGATATTGGCATCCGGCAAGTAACACCGCGTAACCCAACTGATATGCCTTTCGATCTCACCTCTAGGATCGTCGTGTTAGTAGATGATGTGCTATTTACCGGAAGAACTATTAGAGCAGCAATGGATGCGATTGTGGACTTTGGACGTCCAGCTGCAGTTCAGCTAGCGGTAATGATTGATCGCGGTCATCGCGAGCTGCCGATACGACCTGATTATGTTGGGAAGAACGTGCCAACACGTAGAGACGAACTAGTAGATGTTACGGAAAATGGGGTTTTATTAGGTGTCATGAAAGATGCGAAATTATGATAAAAAATCATATTCTCGGCATAGATGATTTAGGGAAATCTGGAATTGAGGATATTTTGGCTCTCAGTGACCATTTTTATGAGGTAAACACCCGTCGAATCCCTAAAGTCCCTGCATTAAGGGGGAAAACTATTGCTCTTCTGTTCTACGAGGACTCAACGAGAACGCGATTAAGCTTTGAAACAGCATCCAAGCGCCTCTCGGCAGATAGTTTGAATTTTAGTATCGGTTCCTCTTCGGTCAAGAAAGGTGAAAGTCTCAGAGATACCATAGAAACAATCTCAGCTATGGGTGTTGACGCAATAGTCGTAAGGCACGGTTCTTCAGGAGTCCCGTGGTTGTTACAGCGTTGGACTGATGCTGCTGTTATCAATGCAGGTGACGGCTCTCATGAGCACCCAACTCAGGCATTGCTTGATTGCTACACGATACGAAAAAACCTAGGGGAACTTGATGGCAAAAGAATAACGATTGTTGGTGATATTAAACACTCTCGAGTTGCTCGATCCAATGTTAAAGCTTTCTTGGCTTTGGGAGCCTCAGTTACACTTGTAGGCCCAAAAACTTTAATGCCGTTCAATACCGAAGACTGGGGTGTGGAAACTACTGACAAGTTCGACTCTGTCATAGGAGACTCAGATGTTCTTTATATGCTCAGAATGCAGCTCGAGCGACAACAGAAATCGTTCGTACCGTCCCTACGAGAATACGCAAAAGAATATGGGCTTTCAGATAGAAGAGCACAGAGTATGAAGCCCGAATCATTAATCATGCATCCCGGACCTATGAACAGGGGAGTTGAGATCTCCAGTAACATCAAAGAACACCCTAAATCAGTAGTAAACAATCAGGTAGCAAATGGAGTAATAGTTAGAATGAGCGCCTTGTATTACCTTCTCGGGTCGGGAAGTGTTACCAAGCTTGAAGGTCTCAACGATGAGTGAGTTACTTCTTCAAGGGGGCAGAGTCATAGATAAATCTGGTGATCGACTCGCTGATGTTCTAATAGATTCCAAGGGTCGTATAGCCGAAATAGGAAAAGGGCTCAAAGGGAGAGAAACGTTAGATGTCCAAGGGAAAATAGTATCCTCTGGATTTGTAGATCTAAATGCTTATCTAGGTGGGCCAGAGGACCAACTTTCAGAAACAATTACCTCAGGAGCTGAAAGCGCAGTTAAAGGAGGGTACACCGCTGTTGTGGCGATCTCCAAGAATCCTGTTGTGGCTGATAATGCAAGTTCAGTTAAAACTCTAATAGAACTATCCCGAGAAGCATCGTGCGAAATTATTGTGGCCGGATCAGCAACTCTTCACAATGATGCGGGGACGATGTCGCCGCTAGGAGAGATATCGGAGACCGGAGTAAGGCTATTTTCGGCAAGTGGTCCTCCCTTAACCGATTTTGAGACCACAAGACGAATCATGGAGTACTCACAGAAGTACAAGATAACCCTGCTCTACTCGTGTTCCAACTCCTTCCTTTCGCCCAAGGGAGCGATGAATGAAGGAGCGGTTTCCTCGCGACTAGGAATTCCAGGAATCCCCACAGTTGCTGAAGAAATAGAAGTCTTTCAATTATCTCAATTAGCTCTTCTTACTGGCGCAAGCTTGCATCTCCAACAAATTTCAACGGCAAAATCAATCGAAATAATCAGTGAAGCTAAATCAAATGGAGCCTTAATAACATGTGAAGTATCACCTCATCATATCTCTTTAGATGAGTCGCTGATCACCAGTTTCGATGCTCGTTATAAAGTTCTGCCCCCTTTGAGATCAAAGCAGGAATTAACACGTATTAAAGAGCATATGACTTCCGTAGATGCCATAGCGACAGGGCATAGTCCATGTCAAGATCACTTAAAGCACCAAGCGTATACAGAAGCTCCATTCGGGACCATAGGACTGGAGACAGCGCTGGGAGCATCAATTAAATATCTTGATATTCCGCTTGAGGAAATTCTCAGACTCATCTCTTGGTCCCCTGCAGAAATAGCTGGCATCGGTGAAACGCATGGAGGGGACCTTGTACCCGGCAGACCAGCAAACCTGACTGTGTTTGACCCAGAAGCTACATGGGTCGTTAAAGGAAATCAAGCGGCCAGTAAGTGCTCAGTAACTGCATTTGAAGATATTGAATTGAAAGGTTTAGTAAGTCACACACTTGTAGATGGAGAACTAGTAGTTATTGATGGAGTAGTTCAAAACCATGAAAGGTAAAGGTGATCAGAATTAATGATTCAACGCTAGTTCTAGCAGATGGAACAATCTTTGAAGGTTGTCAGATTGGCCATTCCCCGAAGCAAGAATATGCTACTGGTGAAGTAGTCTTCAACACCGTTCTCAGCGGTTATCAAGAGGTCATAACAGACCCTTCCTATGCTGGGCAGATCATCACTTTTACCTATCCTCATATCGGGAACTATGGAGTAAATAAAGTAGACAACGAAAGTGGTCGTCCCCATTGCAGGGGAGTCGTTGTGAGAGACCTTGCTCGCCGTCACAGCAACTGGCGTGCAACAAACGATTTAAACTCATTTCTGAAAGAAATGGAAATACCAGGAATAGCAGGACTCGATACGCGTAGGCTCACCATGCACATAAGAGAATCCGGAGCTATGCCTGCTGCATTTGGGACACTCGCCGCTGATGAGCTTCACGAAATTGCTAAATCTGAACCAGGAACGTCAGGTATTGACCTTGTCTCGCAAGTCACAACTAGTGAGAGTTACATGATCGACGGGGATCGCCAAGACAAGTTAATCGTTGCCATGGATTTTGGCATAAAAGCGACGATTATAAATCATTTAAAGCGGCTCGGGAACGTGTTCGTTGTTCCAGCGTCGACATCTTCCAAGGAAATTCTAGAACTTAATCCGGATGGTGTTTTTCTATCAAACGGACCGGGTGATCCGGAAGTTGTGAAAGGGGCACCAGAGACAATATCTGAATTGATCGGCAAAGTACCTATCTTTGGTATATGCCTTGGGCATCAACTTCTCGGATTGGCTGTAGGTGGAAGCATAAAGAAAATGACCTTTGGTCATCATGGAGGGAATCATCCCGTGCAGCAAGTATCAAATGGTGTCGTCGAGATAACAAGCCAAAATCATAATTTTGCTATTGACCCAGAATCAGTGGAAAAAGTTGCGGAAGTAACTCATGTAAACCTAAACGATGGCGTTTGTCAGGGAATAAGGCTTAAAAGCGCGCCGGCTTTCAGTGTTCAGCACCACCCAGAAGCGGGGCCAGGTCCACATGATAGTTCATATTTATTCGATGATTTTGCAAAACTAATTGAAGAGGCGACGAATTAAATGCCCAAACGAACAGACATTCATAAGATTCTACTGATAGGGTCCGGGCCGATAGTAATAGGTCAGGCTTGTGAGTTTGACTATTCTGGAACACAAGCATGCAGAGTCTTGCGTGAAGAGGGCTATGAGGTCATTTTAGCTAACTCGAATCCAGCGACGATAATGACAGATCCGGATTTTGCTGATGCAACTTATGTTGAGCCTTTAACAGTTCAAGTGCTGGCAGAGATAATAATTAAGGAACGACCAGATGCTTTACTCCCTACGTTAGGAGGGCAAACTGCACTCAATTTAGCAATGGACTTGGAGAGAGAAGGAATTCTAGAAAAGTATAAAGTTGAACTGATAGGTGCAGATGCAGAGGCAATCTCCACAGCTGAAGATAGAGCAAAATTCAAAGAAGCAATGATTGAGATCGGGTTATCTGTTCCAATAAGTGGCGTTGCTCACAGTATGAAAGACGCATACGAAATCATTGAAGAAATAGGTTTGCCAGTTATTGTCAGACCAGCCTACATCCTTGGAGGCAAAGGGACGGGCATAGCCGAAACGCCTGAGCAATTTAAGAACCTCGCCAAAAACGGCCTAGCAGCCAGTCCAATTAATGAAATCCTAATCGAACAATCAATTAAAGGCTGGAAAGAATACGAACTTGAAGTTATGCGTGATACTGCAGACAATTGTGTAGTCGTTTGTGCCATAGAAAACTTTGACCCAATGGGGGTCCATACAGGTGACTCTATAACAGTTGCTCCTACTCAGACGCTCTCTGATGTTGAATACCAGATGCTAAGAGATGCTGCTTTCGCCTGCATGAGACGAGTAGGTGTGGAAACTGGTGGTTCAAATGTTCAGTTCGCAGTGAATCCCGAAAACGGAGAATACGTCATTATTGAAATGAATCCGAGAGTAAGCCGATCATCAGCGCTTGCCTCAAAGGCTACTGGCTTCCCGATAGCGAAAATAGCGACCAAACTAGCCATGGGATACACACTGGACGAGATACCCAATGATATTACAAAGAAAACTCCTGCTAGTTTCGAACCAACGATTGACTATATAGTCACGAAGATACCTCGATGGGCTTTTGAGAAATTTCCTGGGACAGAAAATATTCTGGGTACGCAAATGCAATCAGTAGGTGAAGTGATGTCCATCGGCAGAACATTCCCTGAATCTCTCCAGAAAGCTCTTAGATCTCTTGAGTTAGGGAGGCATGGCTTCAATGCTGACCCGGGCGAAAAGGATTTTGAAAGTCTGAAAGATGATGAATTGCTTAGGAAAGTATCCATACCAACACCTGAACGGTTATTTCAAATAGGAGAATTGATTCGCAGAGGCACCTCAATAGAAGAAATCCACGAAGAAACCTTTATAGACTTCTGGTTCCTTGATCAGCTTCAAATAATTGTAGAGGAGCGCCAATATCTTGAAAGTCTCTCAATTGAGACAATATCAAATGAGGATTTTCGGAGGGCAAAAAGACTTGGATTTAGTGATGAGCAGCTTGGTTACCTTTGGGACTTAAAGGCTGATGAGGTCCGAAAGTCCAGAATAGAAGCTGGAATATTACCTGTTTATAAAACGGTAGACACATGTAGCGCAGAATTTGAAGCTCATACGCCTTATCACTATTCAACCTATGAGGATACAACGGAGGTTGCCCCTTCAGAAAAACCGAAAGTTGTAATATTGGGCTCCGGCCCCAACCGCATTGGTCAAGGAATTGAATTTGATTACTGTTGCGTGCACGCAAGTTTTGCACTGAGCGAAGTCGGATATGAGACTGTAATGATTAACTGCAATCCTGAGACTGTTTCAACTGATTATGACACCAGCGACAGGCTTTTCTTTGAGCCTCTAACTGAGGAAGATGTAAAAAATATACTTGATGCTGAAACAGAATCAGCGAAATTAGTCAAAGGACCGGGGATTGCTGGAATCATCGTAAGTCTCGGTGGGCAAACACCTCTTAAACTTGCATCAGCTTTACCTAGGGAACTAGTTGTCGGTACGCCACCGGACTCAATCGACCTTGCAGAAGATAGAGAAAGATGGAATTCGGTATGTAACCAACTTGAGATACCCCAGCCGCCAGGTGGGACAGCTACATCAGTCCCAGAGGCATTAGAGATCGTTAAAAGAATTGGCTTTCCAGTTCTCGTTCGCCCTTCTTACGTTCTGGGTGGAAGAGCGATGAGCATAGTTTACGACGAGGAGCAGCTTAGAGATGCCATGCAAGAGCTGAGCGTATCTGGAAGTTTAGGTAAGGAAGGCGGGTTATCCTCTCAACGGCCAGTGCTAATAGATCGATTTCTTGAAGATGCCACGGAAGTTGATGTAGATGCAATAAGGGACACTTCCGGAGAAATAATAATTGGCGGGATTATGGAGCATGTTGAGGAAGCAGGAGTACATTCCGGTGACAGTGCATGCGTAACCCCGCCAGTTAATCTCAGCGAGACTACACTCGCAACCTTGACGGAATACTCCACTTTGATAGCTGAAAAGTTACATGTTGTCGGGTTAATAAATATTCAATTCGTAGTAAAGCGTATTGGTGATTCAGAGACTGTTTTCGTTATCGAAGCAAATCCAAGAGCCTCAAGAACTGTTCCGTTTATCTCTAAAGCTACTGGAGTGCCTCTTGTCAAAGTCGCTGCAAGAGTGATGATGGGCGAAACGTTAGAAACACTTCGCATCGTTGGATTATTAGATCAAGAGAAAATTTTTAGCCATACGGCAGTGAAAGAAGCAGTACTGCCCTTCAACAGATTTCCTAATACAGACGCCGTATTAGGTCCTGAGATGCGTTCAACTGGCGAGGTAATGGGGATAGACGCTACACCAGGATTAGCGTTTGTGAAGAGTCAGCTTGCTGCTGGAATGTCTTTACCAAAAGACGGGACTGTATTCATATCAGTGGCAGATCGAGATAAGGCACAAGGTATAGAGTCAGCAAAACTGTTCACAGAATTAGGTTTCTCCATTGCAGCGACGGTGGGAACTGCCGAAGCCTTGAGGAAAGCGGGTTTGGCCGTCTCGGATATCGTTGCGAAGATAGGTGATGATGACGGGGTAACAGCTGTTGAATTAATTGAATCAGGAAAGGTTCAGTTGATCATTAATTCTCCACGTGGGAGGGGTCCTCGTGCCGACGGAGCCCATATCCGAAAAGCTGCAGGTGAAAGAGGGATACCTCTCTTAACGACTGCTTCATCCGGTTTGGCTCTTGCGAAAGGACTAGTTGATTGGAATGAGCATCCTCTGAAAGTGAAATCACTTCAAGATTTTCACATTGAAAACGAAAAGGTCGGGAAAACTGATGAGCAATGAAATAGTTGCTCAAGGTACTGATGGTACAAATCCCTTAGCTACCTCAGTGGGTAACATAAATCTAAAGAATCCCGTTATGTTAGCTTCAGGAACGGCAGGGCATGGCACTGAACTATCGCCCGTCATAGATCTATCAAGTGTTGGAGCATTAGTTGTCAAAAGCCTTTCGGCATATGAATGGGAAGGAAATAGTGCCCCCCGTTTGCACGAGACACCGAATGGGATGATTAATAGTATTGGGCTACAAGGTCCTGGCTTGCCTTACTGGATAGAACATATTCTGCCAAAGCTAATCGATGCAAAGATTACGATAATTCTGAGCATATGGGGAAGAACAATTGAAGATTATGCCGTTGCCGCCGATTTATGCACTGACTTACCTTCGGCGATAGAGGCAGTAGAACTAAACATTTCTTGCCCAAATATTGAAGATCGCGGAAAAATGTTCTCCCATAGCCCAGAAAGCACCAATGAAGTGATTCAAGCAACTAGTCAGATCAAAGTGCCTCGATGGGCTAAATTGAGCCCAAATGTCACAAATCTAGTGGAGATTGCTAGTGCTGCAAGAGAAGCGGGTGCTGATGGGGTTACTTTAATTAATACTCTGATGGGGATGGTAATAGATATTGATAAGCGGCGTCCATTGCTTGGAGCTGGAGGTGGCGGATTAAGTGGACCTGCAATTCGGCCTGTCGCAATTCGTTCAGTATTTGATGTTTACCAAGCCATGCCAGATATTCCGATCGTGGGTGTTGGCGGTGTGGCCTCGGCAAAAGATGTAATTGAGTTCTTGATGGCCGGGGCATCAGCAGTTCAAATCGGGTCTGCAAACTTTGCTAATCCCCGTATATCCCAAAAAATCATCACTGATTTAGGTAAGTGGTGTCGAGACAACGAGTTTGAAAGTATCAACGCAATAAAGGGCCTTGCCCACAAACCATAATGAAAATAGAAATGGAAATACATGGAAGAAGATTTTGAAATTAAACCAGAAATTACGAACAAGCTCGCTTTAGCGCTTGACGTGGATGATCTAGTGGTAGCTGTTCGATTAGCTAGAGATTTGATTCCATATTTTGGCGTAGCAAAAGTAGGTCTTGAATTATTTAGCGCAGCCGGGCCAGATATCATTGGTACGCTAAAGGAGATGGGGTACAAGGTATTCCTTGATTTAAAGCTGCATGATATACCTAATACCGTAGGACGAGCTGCAAAAGTTCTAGGTTCACTGGGTATTGATTATTTGACACTGCATACATCTGGGGGAGAAGCGATGCTAACCGCCGGTGTTGAAGGGCTTGCGCAGGGAGCTAAATTTGCGGAGTTGGAAGTGCCACAAGCCTTGGGTGTAACTATTCTCACCAGTCAGAAAGAAACGCCAGATACCTTGATGGCAGAACGTCTTCGTGTTGCAAAGTCATCGGGTTGTAAGGGAATTGTCTGCTCAGCAAAGAATTTGGAAGAAGCAAATCTGATAGTTCCTGATTTAACATTTGTAGTACCAGGAATTAGACCACTGGGAGTCGAACACCATGATCAAGCTAATGTCGCAACGCCTCTTGCTGCGATAGACAACGGTGCTGACTTGCTTGTGATAGGTCGCGCTGTCGTGCAAAGTGCTGACCCCAGGAGAGCTGCCCGTGAAATCATAATGGAGATCTCACAGATATCGCCAAAAAATATATAGCATTCACCGTTTTTTCGAGCGTGAGAATTATTATTTATGTATGCCCGCACCACCGAAACTCACTGACGAACAAAGGCGTGCAGCTTTAGAAAAAGCTGCCGAAGCGAGGAGGGTGAGGGCTGAACTGAAAGCATTGATAAAAATGGGTTCACTCACTATCAGCGAAGTCCTTGAGAAGTCTGACTCAAATGAAATCGTAAGCCGTACTAAAGTTCTCGCAGTGCTTGAATCAATGCCAAAAATAGGAAAAGTAAAGGCTCGTCGTATTATGAAAGAGATAGGAATCGCCGAAAGCAGGCGCCTCCGCGGGTTAGGCGATCAACAAAGAGCGGCACTCGTCTCAGAGTTCAGTTAAATCCCCATGGTTATCGTAGTCTCCGGTCCTGGCGGAGTTGGCAAAGGAACAATTGCACAATCACTTGTTGACTCTATGGATGATCTTTGGCTTTCAAAAAGTTGGACCACTCGATCTATTCGAGCCGGCGAGAGCCCTGATAGCTACGTTTTCGTTACACGTGAACAATTTGAGTCGTCTATTGAGAGTGGAAAGTTTCTGGAATGGGCGGAATTTGAAGGGAATTTGTATGGGACACCGCTGCCAGAAGCGCCAGAGGACATGCATATATTGCTTGAAATTGATGTTCAAGGAGCTACAGCCGTTATAGAGAAGTCCATACCAGCGCTTCTGATATTCGTAGATGCCCCCTCCGTAGAAGACCAAGCAAGAAGACTTAGGGGCAGAGGGGACCCTGAGGCTGAGGTAGAGAAAAGAATTCTTAAAGGGGAATTAGAACGCGAGAGAGCAAAAGAATTAGGAGCACACATCATTATCAATGACGACTTAGAGCACACAATTCAAGAAATACGAACTTTGATAGAGAGCCAAGCAAATGACCATTAAAGGCGAGATAGTTCATTTGGCGTATCTTAAGTAGTATTTTCAATCAATCTCGTTACCATTAGGTGTATATTTCGCAAAGTAAAGCGAGCGTTTGGAGTAAGAATGTCAACCGAAAATAATTCAATGATTTACCCTAAAATTGAGGGCTTGCTTGAAAGATCTCTCAAACAAGGGGATGAAGATTCCCATTCCAAATTTCGGCTTGTGACGCTAGCTGCTCAGCGAGCAAGACAGATTAATGCATATCGAAATCAGCTAGATGGAGGACTGGGAGTTTCCGTGCCTCCTCAGGTACATGCTGATGGCATCGCTAAGCCTTTATCGATAAGTTTTGAAGAGATTATTCAAGATAAGGTTTTAGCAGGGGAAAAGAAAGAACCTGACCCTGTTGCTGTTGAAGAAGTAATTGTTGAGGTTGACGAACCTGAAGAAGAGGAAGAAGAAACCGAGTAATTGGGTGTTCATGATGCTTTCGGACAAAAAGATTGTTTTAGGCGTATCAGGCGGAATTGCTGCCTATAAATCGATCGAGATAAGCCGAAGGCTTGTTGACGCAGGCGCATTCGTTTCCCCAATCATGACATCAGCTGCAAAAAAATTTGTAGGCGAAGTGACATTGAGTGCTTTAGCATCTGAGCCAGTCAAATCATCCTTATGGGAGGATGAGGACCCGATACCGCATACAACGCTAGGTCAAGAAGCCGATCTTATATTAATCGCTCCTGCTACGGCGAAACTTATAGGCACATATGCTTCGGGGATCTCGGGAGATCTGCTGTCGGCCACGCTATTAGCCACGAGAGCTCCCGTGATCTTGTGTCCAGCAATGCATACAGAGATGTGGGAACATCAAGCTGTACAAGACAATATCAAAATTCTGAGAGAGCGAGGAGTTGTTATTGTTGAGCCTGAAGATGGAATACTCGCTGGCGGTGATGTAGGGAAAGGAAGATTAGCTGGAGTTGAATCAATTCTTTCTTCCGTTGAGCACGTACTAACAAAAAAAGATCTTGATGACCTAAAAATTCTAATCACAGCTGGTGGAACGAGGGAACCTATAGATCCAGTGCGTTATATCACTAATAAATCCTCAGGAAAGCAAGGATACGCGTTAGCGAAAGCTGCGTATATGCGTGGGGCGGATGTTACGTTAGTTACTTCAATGCCTGATAGTGTGCCTCCAGGCGTTAAGGTCTTGTGCGCACAAACGGCGAAAGAGATGGAAGATGCTGTTATGGGAAACCAAGATGCCTTTGACGTAATAATAATGGCTGCGGCAATAGCCGACTTTCGCCCTGCAGAAGTATCGGACCACAAAATTAAAAAAACAAAAGGTCTACAAAGCCTTGAATTAGCAAGCACTCATGACTTCCTCGTTGATTTGGGGCGCGGGAAGAAGTCTAATCAAACCATTGTGGGATTCGCTGCTGAGACTGAAGACCTTGAGAAAAATGCAATAGAAAAACTGAAGAAAAAAGATCTAGATTTAATTGTTGCCAATAATGTTTCATTACCTAATGTTGGATTTTCTCATGATACAAATGAGGTAACTATCATGAGCGAAGACTCTAAATGGACACTTCCATTGTCAGATAAACGGATTATTGCCGACGGGATTCTCGACGCAGTTTTGGAGATTAGATAAGATTCTGTCTTGCTAAACAGATAAGGTATGGACATGAACGAATCCTTCACATTCACATCAGAATCAGTAACTGAAGGGCATCCTGACAAAATGGCGGATCAGATTTCCGACTCCATACTTGATGCTCTTCTCGCCAAAGACCCCATGAGCAGAGTTGCATGCGAAACCTTAGTAACAACTGGTATGGCTCTAGTTACAGGTGAGATCACAACCGAAGAAGCTTATGTTGACATCCCTGGCATCGTGCGGGAAACGATCTGCAGAATAGGCTATGACAAGCCATCGTTTGGGTTTGATGGTAATACCTGTGGCGTCATGATAGCGATAGATGAGCAATCAAACGATATTTCAGAGGGAGTTAATAGTTCTGTTGAGGCTAGAAGTGGAATAGCCAAAGATGAATGGGACTCATTTGGAGCAGGGGACCAGGGCCTTATGTTTGGTTATGCCACGGATGAAACACCCAATTTCATGCCTCAACCGCTAGACCTTGCTCATAGATTAGCCAAACAATTAACAGAAATTCGGCGTAGCGGAGTGGTGCCTTATTTGCGTCCAGATGGCAAGACCCAAGTCACAATGGATTATGAGGGTGGCAGGCCTGTCCGTCTTAGAAACGTCGTGGTGTCAACTCAACATAACGCCGGAATCGATAGATCGCACCAAATAGAACCGGACCTGATTGAGCATGTAATCCGCCCAACTATCCCTGACGAATTTCAGGATGACGCCTACGATGTGCACGTTAATCCATCTGGACGATTCGTTATTGGCGGGCCAGTCGGAGATGCTGGTTTGACTGGGAGAAAGATAATAGTAGACACATATGGCGGCATGGCTCGACATGGTGGTGGAGCATTTTCGGGTAAAGACCCGTCAAAAGTTGACAGGAGTGCAGCATATGCAACCCGATGGGTAGCGAAAAATGTTGTTGCATCAGGTGCTGCTTCACGTTGCGAAATACAAGTAGCCTACGCAATAGGCGTTGCAAGGCCGATGTCTGTTCTTGTTGAAACATTTGGAACCGAAACTGTATCTCCTGATTCAATCTCTTCAGCGATAGATGAAATATTTGACCTCCGTCCTGCCTCCATTATTCATGAGCTGGATCTTCGGAAGCCAATTTACGCCCAAACCGCAGCTTATGGCCACTTTGGTAGAGAAGAAGAGGCATTCACATGGGAGCAGTTAAATAAAGTTGATGCATTAAAGAGTGTTCTTAATATATAGCCCCCTTGTAGCACTAAAATCCAACCTGACTTCAGGGGACTTTTATGAGTAGCACCAAAGCGCGTCTGATATCAGCAGTCAAGGTGATACCAGATATAGATGGGATAGCACAAGAGTTTGATTACCTCGTCCCAGAAGACTGGAATATCTCCGGAGAAAGCAAGTTTCTTCAAGTAGGCACAATTGTACGCATCCGATTTCGAAACAGAATAGTTCGCGGTTGGGTATCAGAAATTAATCCGATGGATAAACCCAATGTTGAGCTAATTCCTTTAAAGATGCTAAGTGGGATAGGCCCGAGTCCGGAAGTAGTAAATCTTGCAAAATGGGCTGCTAAAAACTGGCATGGTCCAGTGAGTAAATTTTTAAGGGTCGCAAGCCCAAAGTCCATGATACGAGTAAGGCTCAATGAAGAAAATGAATATTTGGAACAATCTGAAATGCCAGTAACGAAAGAGAATCCTTTCTCTGGATTTTCTGTAACAGGAAGAGAAATATCTCCCCTAGGTGATAGGTGGCCAATAATTCATGAAACAGTCAAGCGCGGGAACTCGTTAATTTTAGTTCCATCTGTCAAGCAAGCGCAGTTGTTAGTGGGGCGTCTGAAGAGCATAGGCGTAAAATCTGGACTGCATGGCAAGGATTGGCTCTTGGGAGCACAAGGGGGGACGATAGTTGGGACTAGATCTGCGGCATTTGCAACAATAAAAGATCTCGCCGCAATATTAGTCATAGACGAGCATGATAATGCTTATAGAAATGAAGCTGCCCCAACTTGGAATGCTAGAGATGTTGTGCTTCAGAGAGCGAAGATAATTGGTATCCCAATTATCTTCACCTCCCCGATACTCTCGCTCGAGGTGAGAAAAGAAATTCAGACAACTGAAATCAAAGACGACGAGCTCAACACGGGATGGGGAAATATTCGTGTACTGGACCCAAAGCAATCTCAGGAGAAAGGACACGGTCTCTGGCCAAGTGATGTGATAGATCAAATGAAAAACTCTGAAAGAAGCATAGTCATACTTAACCGTAAGGGGCGATCAAAACTTCTTGTTTGCGCGTCGTGTGGTGAAATCGTGATCTGTTCCGAATGTAATTCAAAGATGAGTCAACCAAATGAAGATTCTTTGACATGTTCACGAAACCATAGGAGACCTATAGTTTGTTCATTCTGCCTGTCTACAAAACTCAAAAATCTTAGAATCGGAATTGGTAGAGCGAAGGAAGAACTGGAAGCCCTACTTCAAGAGCCAGTCCAAGAGATTCACTCAAGCATTGACGACGTTGATTTGCATAACGGTAAATACCTTTTGGGCACCAATGCTGCTCTCCATAGGGTTGACTGGGCTGATCTAATCTTCTTCGCCGATTATGATCAAGAGCTATATGCTGGTGGCTATAGGAGCGAAGAAACCGCACTCTCTAACCTGATTCGCGCTGTTAGGATAACAAACCCAAGGTCTCGAGCGAATGGTCAAGTAATTATTCAATCGCACTCACATAAGAGTGAACTTCTTGGACTTATTAGATCAGGAGAATTTAGTTCTTGGAGTGAGTTAAATGAGCGCCGTAGAAAATTACTGTCTCTACCGCCTTATGGTTCATATGCTGAAGTATCTGGTCCTGGAGCAAAGAAGTACATTGACCTTATAGATGTTATTGAGGGGATTGAGGTTCTCGGCCCCATCGAGGAATCCTGGCTTATTAAATCAGACTCTCATTCACTCCTGTTAAGAATTCTTTCCAAAGTTGATAGACCGAGAGAACGGGTAAGAGTGGCAATAAATGCGTAAAGAAAGCGCCTTAATTCCAGCCTTGTCTACGCATCTCATATAAAGCGATTGACACGGCGACCGAAACATTTAAGGACCCGACTTTCCCCAATTGAGGGATAAAGGTCACGGCATCACAGCATTCAAGAGCTCGTCTACTTACACCTCGATCCTCATGTCCTGCAAGGAAGCAAATATCCGTGTTTAGCTTTAGCTCATGAATTGGGACTGCACTCTCAGCCAGTTCCAATCCGACTACTTGGTATCCTTGTGACTTTGCGGCTTCAATTGCTTGAGTAACATCACGGCATTCAGACCACTTAAGGTAGCGATCAGTCCCCAAAGCTGTTTTTCCAGTTTTCGTATTGTCTGGTGTTGTAGACCCCGAACTAAACCATGCAAAATCAACTCTTTCAGCAGCTGAACTGCGTATGATTGAACCCACATTGTACGGACCTTGAATGCCATCAATGATAAGTGCAAGTCGGTTATTCGTTTTCTTGCGCCAGTCACGGTGGAGGCGCTTCAATTCAGTGTTTGATAAATGTTCAGACATGATGCTTGACCTCAAGAAGTCTGTAGCCTTTGAGAGACTTTAGCCGATTCGTCACCCAAGATTCATTTTCTAACCATTTCTGGACACTGTCCGCACCAAGATTTTTATTGATTACCAAATAAGCTGACCCAGAGACATTAAGGCGTCCAAGCCATATATTTAATAAGTTTTTCAGGTTCTTTTTACCAATTCGTATCGGAGGGTTTGACCATATCAAATCAAACATGACGTCTTTAGGAACCTCATCGGGTGTGCAAATTACAGTTTTATCGTTTTGAGTATTGCTCTTTGCGAGCTCAATAGCTCTTCTGTTGACATCTATTCCCCAGACTTTTGTATCAGGGAGCCTATGTTCCATCACAGCTGCAATTGGCCCATATCCGCACCCCAAATCAAGGGCATTTCTAGGGGGTGTTCCAGGGGTAGGGACATTGAGAAGCAGGAACTTTGTTCCGGAGTCCATCTTCTTCCACGAAAAGACGTTGTTCGCCGTAACGAAAGTAGCTGAGAAATCCGGAAGGGATAGTTCTACAGACCCTTCCAACTCGTTGGAGGCGGGTTCTTGGTCAAAATAATGTCCGTGAGTTTCCATTTAAGAAACAGTACAGCCTCTGCATGCCACTTATCCTGCTATATCCTAGAAGTATGGATTCTTACACGATTAGAGTTTTCGGTGACCCAGTCTTGAAGAAGGTTGCTGAGGATGTCGAAAATATTGATGGAGACCTTGTCTCAACGTGTGAGCGTATGCTGACTGCTATGTACCAGGCACCAGGAATTGGGTTAGCCGCTCCCCAAGTGGGAATAAGTAAACGGTTTTTTGTGTATGACTATGGTGATGGCCCAAAAGTCCTTATTAACCCTGTGATCAAAGAAAGCGACGGCGAGTGGGAATTTGAAGAGGGATGTCTTAGCGTGCCAGGTTTGTCTTGGAATATAATCCGACCGAAGTTGATCCACATAACAGGATTTGATCTTAACGGAAATGAAATATCAATTGAGGCAGATGAATTAGAGTCAAGGTTATACCAACATGAAATGGACCACCTTGATGGGAGACTGCTTCTAGAATATCTAGACGAAGGTCAGCAACTAGAGGCAAAGAGAATTCTTCGTACACGAATAATGGACCAACAACAAAGCTCTGGA
>DBHP01000003.1:61280-64027 GCA_002295705.1 Candidatus Neomicrothrix sp. UBA825
TATCTTGGGACCCCTGAGGTAGCGGTCCCACCGCTGAGAGCCCTTCATGATTTTGGCCTAGAGATCCCAATAGTGATTACCGGAGTAGATAAACGCCGAGGGCGTGGAAGTAAAGTAACTCCTAGTCCCGTAAAAGTTGAAAGTGAAAAAATTGGGATACCTGTAGCGCATGACCTTAGTGCGCTTTCGGAAGTAGATGTTGACTTGGGAATCGTAGTTGCATTCGGCCGGATCATTCCTTCCCATATTCTTGCAAATTTGCCTCTAGTGAATCTGCATTTTTCTTTATTGCCAAAATGGCGCGGTGCAGCACCTGTTGAGCGTGCAATTCTCGAAGGCGATGAATTTACTGGGGTTTGTGTCATGAAGATAGAATCAACCCTAGACACCGGTGACATATACCGGAAAGAAGTAATTCCCTTAAGCTCTGAGGCATCACTAGATGAGGTGCGAAATGAGTTGTGTGAAAAGGGAATAGAGCTGCTACTTGATTGCTTGAATATTGGATTTGGTGTGCCTGAGCCTCAAATTGGTGATGCCATTTACGCCAGTAAGATAAAGTCAGAAGAGCATCAGATCCAATGGACTCAAAGTGCTTCACAAATTCACCGTCTGATTCGATTAGGCAATGCTTGGACTCTGTTAGATGGTAAACGATTGCGTATTCTTCAGGCCGGCTTCGATGACCTAGGAGACCAAGAACCGGGGAAAATTGAGGGTGTAGTCGTGGGAACAGGCAAAGGCTCAATAAATTTAATAACAGTTAAACCTGAAGGTCGGAAAGAATTGCCAGCAAGAGATTGGATAAACGGCTTACGTCTTGGTACTGAAGTAAGGCTTGGGAAATGAAAGAATCAGGCGTTGAAGCACGAGAAATAGCGATTCAATGCCTTTATCGAATCGATGAAACGAATAGCTTCGCTAACATAATTCTTCCAAATCTTTTAGAAGGAAGATCGATGGATCAGCGAGATAAAAATTTGATTACCGAAATCGTCTACGGAACAACGCGCATGAGGCGATCACTTGATTGGGTCATTGATCGTTATTTAAGTGTTCCTCCACCAACCAAGTTACGTTCCTCATTGCGGGCTGGTGCCTACCAGATACTTTATATGCGTGTTCCAAGCCATGCTGCAGTAAGTGCCACAGTCTCGGCATCATCAAAAAAAAATAAAGGTATTGTCAATGCAATACTCCGCCGCATATCTGAAGAAGCACGAATCAATTGGCCAAATGAAGGTACGAGACTCAGCTACCCAGAATGGATAATTGAACTGCTTATCAAAGATCTAGGGAAAAAGAATGCTTTTGAGATGCTAGAAAAAATGAATGAGGCGCCATCAGTCTCTGTCAGAGACGATGGATATCGCCAAGACCTAGCCTCACAATGGATCACCGATATTATCGGTGTCTCGAAGCAAGACATTTTATTAGACATGTGCTCAGCTCCAGGAGGAAAAGCAACCGCACTCGCAGCGCAAGCCCGTAAAGTCGTAGCCTGTGACATTAATGAATCAAGGCACAAGTTGATGCATGAAAATAAGACCAACTTATCTTTGGAAAATCTAACTCAGGTGGTCAGTGATGGCAGGAGTGCACCATTTTCATCGCATGTTTTTGACCACATACTCGTAGATGCACCTTGTTCTGGTTTGGGAGTATTGCATCGTCGAGCAGATTCAAGATGGAGAGTGAAAGAGAGCGATGTGAAAAATTTAGCGAAACTACAAATAGACCTCCTTGATTCATCTGTTCGGCTACTGAAAGATGGTGGCGTGTTAAGTTACAGCGTTTGTACAGTGACAAATCAGGAGACAGTCGACGTTGCGAAGTCATTAGAAAACCGTCACCCAAACCTTATCCCCGAAAAATTATTTCACGAGAGATGGCGAAAAATCGGCAATGGTTTGCAAATTCTGCCCCAAGACTCCGGCACAGATGGGATGTCGATGTTCCAATGGAAGTTGGCATTCTAGATTGAAAGAGATGTCGGGTCCGAACGTCTGTAGAGTTGACACATGGGAAATAAAATAAAACTTTTCGCAAAAGTCATTACAGTTTCTGATGGGGTTTCAATTGGTCATAGGGAAGATATCTCTGGCAAAAAAATTCAGGAATTCCTAGAGGATTCTAACTGGGAGATCGTCTCTCGCTCAGTGATACCCGACGGCATAGAGAGCGTCTCAGAGGAGTTATTAAAGGCAACTTCAAATTTTCATGGGCTAATAGTGACAACAGGAGGCACAGGTTTTGGTCCCAGAGACTTCACCCCAGAAGGAACTAAACGTGTTCTTGAACGTGAGGCTCCTGGAATAGCAGAAGCCATGAGGTTAATTAATCCGCTCGGACGCTTATCTCGGTTAGTTGCCGGAACCTTAAACGAGTCTCTTATTATCAATTTGCCTGGCTCAACTAAAGGAAGCATTGAGTGCTTGGATTCCGTACTTGATGTTCTCGGGCATGCGGTGAAATTGCTTCAGGACAATAGTGACCCTCACCCAAATGACGGACACCACCATGGTTGATGCTAAATTGACTCACGAAGAGCAAATGATGGCACGTGCTATCAATAATGCAACTAAAGCTAGACCAAGATGTATGCCTAACCCTTGGATCGGAGCGGTTCTGGTCTCCTCCGACAGTCAAATGTTTGATGGATTCACTCAAGAATTTGGAGGCGAACACGCAGAAGTTGTTTGCCTGAATGAAGCTGGACGTAAAGCGCAAGGAGGAACCCTCTTCGT
>DBHP01000003.1:64416-94095 GCA_002295705.1 Candidatus Neomicrothrix sp. UBA825
AGCCGTGTCGTTATAGGAATGAAAGACCCTGACCATCAGGTATACGGAGAGGGAATTAAGTCCCTGCGAAATGCTGGGATAGACGTGACCGTTGGTGTATTGGAAGCCCTAGTGTCAGATCAACTGGCTCCTTATGTGCATCACAGGAAGACCGGCAGACCTTATGTGATACTGAAGATAGCAACGACACTAGATGGAAAGGTTGCTGCTCCTGATGGTTCTAGTCAATGGATAACAGGACCGGAAGCTAGGAGAGAAGGTCATAAGCTGAGGGCGTATTCGGATGCTATATGCGTTGGGAAAGGTACCGTAATTTCCGATAACCCGCAGTTAACTGTCAGAGACTGGATGCCCGATGATGGTATTCTTCAAAACCTTGACCCGAGGCGCGTAGTTCTAGGAAAGGTACCTACTGAAGCTGCAGTTCACCCCTGTTATGAATTCACAGGGGATCTCTTTGGATTATTAGAAGAGCTTGGCGATGATGGGGTGCTACAACTTCTCGTGGAAGGCGGTGCTTCAACTTATAAAGCTTTCCATGATTTAGGATTGGTCAACGAGTATCAATTATTCCTAGCTCCAGCATTTATGGGCGGCAGCGATGGAGTAAACATCTTTTCAGGAGATAGTAGTCAGGCAATCAGTGATCTCTGGAGGGGGAGAATACAAGAGGTGGCTGAGCTCGGAAAAGATATCAAGGTCACTGTAGTTCCAGAACATAATTAAATAGTGCTAGTGAGCGACATAAAGCCTGTACGGTTGTATGTATGTTACGACTAGTCATTCCGAAAGGGTCCTTGGAAAAATCTACACTTGAGTTACTCTCCGACGCCGACCTGCCTGTCACCAGAGGTTCAATCGTTGACTATAAAGGGAATATTAACGATCCAAGAATTGAATCTGTGCGAGTGTTGCGACCTCAAGAAATAGGTTCGTACGTGTCGGATGGCCTTTTCGATATTGGTATAACGGGCAGGGATTGGATAGAAGAAACTGAAAGTGATGTGCAAACCCTATGCGAACTGCATTACAGCAAGAACACAGCTAAACCAGTGAACATAGTAGTCGCTGTGCCAGAGGATAGCCCTTGGGCGACCATTGAAGACTTCCCTCAGGGAGTCAAAGTAAGTACGGAATACCCCCAATTGACAAAATCATATTTTGAGAGCAAAGGAATAGAGGCAAGTATTCAACTCTCTTATGGTGCCACAGAGGCAAAAGCGCCTGAGATCGTAGACGCTGTCGTGGACATAACAGAAACTGGTCGGGCGCTACGCGCAGCTGGGCTAAAAGTAATAGGGACCATTTTGACAAGCTTTACCGAACTCATAGCTAATCCTGAAGCTTACGCCGATCCGGATAAACGCAAAGCAATGGAGCAAATCCAGACATTACTTCAAGGAGTCCTAGAGGCGCGCGGGCAAGTCATGGTCAAGATGAATGTATCAAAATCTAACCTTGATGAAGTTATTGGTATCCTGCCATCAATGAAGGCCCCGACTGTCAATGAATTGTTTGGTGGGCAAGGCTATGCCGTTGAGACTGTTGTACCCAAGGACCAAATCAATATACTCATCCCTGAACTTAGGGGTTCAGGAGCATCCGATATTATCGAAATACCTATTTCAAAAATCGTTCGCTAATCCCACCTAACGATGAGCTCTTTTCTTCCCCATAGCAAAAATGGCTCTATTCTTTTGGGGTTGGCGACTAAGCGAAGATTGGGAAATCTTCGAGATACTTCTTCGAGCGCGTATTTGGCCTCTAGCCTGGACAATTGAGCACCCGGGCAGAAATGTCTTCCAAGCCCAAACGAAAGATGTTTCCTGAGCTCCTTCTGTGGACGGTCAAGGCGAAATTCGTTTGGATTCTTAAAAACGTTCGGATCCCGATTAGCGGCCCCATATGTTGCCATCACTTTTGAACGCTCAGGAATATTTACCCCATGCAATGAAATCTCTTCGGTGTTGGTTCTGTACAAACCCAAAACGGGCGCATCAAAACGTAAACTTTCTTCAACAGCTGTGGGGATCAGTGCAGGCTTCTCAACAAGCTGCTCGTACAGCTCGCGCTGCGAAAGTAACCGCCAAAACATATTCGTAATTAACGAGGTTGTCGTCTCGTTTCCGCCAACGAGCAATTGATTCAGCATCACAAGTCGTTCTGAGTCTGAAAGTTTACGTGAGTCAACTTCAGCAAGAAGAATTCCGCTGATGACATCATCGGGTATTATCTCACCCAATAGCGTTTCATTGTCTAGATCATTATGCTCATCCCACCCAGCACGGCGAAGTTTCTCTCTGCGTTCATTTATCTGTTGAAGCAAATAGTCGTTCATCGCATCTCGAGGCCCTTTTGAATCATCCGGATTGGAGGATTTTGCAGCGGCTAATTGGGCATCACTCCATTCCTTGAATTGGTTTATATCTTCTGTAGGGACTCCCAAGATCTTGGCAATAACGAGCACGGGAAGTGGGCAGGCTAAGGCATCATGTAAATCTCTAGTTTGATGTTCTTCCATAACATCAACTAACTCTTTTACAAGAGTTGAAATTTCCGTTTCCATCAAAGCTATGTGACGTGGAGCGAAACTTTGCTGGATTAGTTTCCGATACCAAGTATGCTCAGGCGGGTCACTGAATAGACAGCCTTGTACAGAGTAGCGAGGCATCTGACCATAATGACTTGACCACAAGTCAAAATTTATAAGCATCTCTGTGACGTCATCATACCTTGTCAAGGTATATAGAGGGTGTAGATAATCTGAATGTATATGCACGGGGCACGAATTTCGTAACTCCTCATAAAAAGGGAATGGATCTTCAAGTACTTCGTCTCTGAAAGGGTCATAACTCATGCTCTCGTTCATGACTCCATGGTAGAAAGGAACGAAGTGGGGAGCGAATTTGCTGAAAAGGTTTGACCGCCTAGCAAAAATTCAGAATTTCTCTGATAATTTCCGACCAATACTTTTCGGGTAGGTCATGGCCCATTTCTGCAAACGTAAGTAATTTAGCTTTAGGTATAGCTGCGGCCGTAGCTTCCCCGCAATGTAACGGTAGCAATGGGTCCACCTCGCCATGGATTACAAGAGAAGGAATGGACAACTTGGATAACTTCTCTGTCCGGTCTCCACTCATACCGATGGCTCCTAACTGAAACCCGATGCCGTCTGGGTAAAAGCTTCGATCGTAACTCTTTTCTGCTATTTCTTGTGCATACGATTCATTCCAAAGGGGTCCAGCGAGGACTTTGGAAGCTGCAACATTTGCTTCTATAATTTCATCCCGCTTAGTAAGTGGTTCCGACAGTAACGCTGATAACGCTTCATCAGTAGGGGTAAAGTCATTTGGATCTCCTGTAGCTGACATGATACTTGTTAGCGAACGGACCTTTTGTGGATGTTCAATACCTATAGTCTGGGCAATCATCCCTCCCATAGAGGCTCCTACAATGTGCGCAGAAGAAATCTTCAAATGATCCAATAGCCCTACAGCATCGAGAGCCATATCAGAAAGAGAGTAATTAGAGATAATTTCCTCACCCATTGTTGCTCTGAGGAGAAGGTCGGCTCCATTTGGAGAATTCCCTTCAGTTTTTGATGACAATCCGCAGTCTCTATTATCAAATAAAACGACCCAGAATCCGTTCTGCTGTAACTGATCAACGAATCTTTCAGGCCACCCTACGAGTTGAGCTCCCAAACCCATTACAAGGAGAAGTGGGATTCCATCTTCGTTCCCAGTGTGCCTATAACAGATTTGTATACCATTGACCGTCGTAAACTGATCCTGATCAGTCATTAATTCCACCTTCTACGGTGCCTTGATTTTTGACACGCATCTTACGACTCTTCGCTTTGCGTTTGGTTGTTGCTATCTGTTATCTGCACGTACGCCATTTGAATCTGTTGAAGGGCATCCTTGATCACATTTTCGTTCTCTCCAAGTCTTCCAACTAAAGAAGCAACGATTCCAGACATCGCATCAATAGCTACCTTTGCTTCGCTCAGATTAGGAACATCGTTGCTGAGGTGGATAGCAGCTAATTCATAGATTCCCATCACATGGTTAGCTATCACCTCAGCTGCAGGAGTTTGAGACAGTCTTTCTCTCGCTGCTGCCAGCTCTGCAGCCATCGCTCTAGCCTGCTCCTGTTGCTCAGGTGTTAAATCATCGAAACCAGGGATTTCGTTTAGTTCATTCTCGTCATCAACGCTAAGGCCTGGGCCTCCGTTTGTCTCTGTATTAACTTCATGCTCCCCGTCAGGTGTCCATAAGCTCATCTTGCTCCTTTGATCTAATGATGACTTTATAGAAGTCTTTGTCATATCAGTCGCATTTTCCGATATTCTATTAATACCTAATAGAAATAGGGTATAGGAAGCGTTGTCGAGAGACAGCCACCTCTCCACTTGCGAGTGCGACAGGTGCAACATCAGGCTAAAAATAGTCAGGGTGCTGATTCCTCAGCGCCCTTTATCTTTTGTAACACAACTTAAAGGAGTATCACTTGAATAGGAGTTTGTCATAGCTGGGAACCAAGAGCCGCGTATTAATGAGCAAATTCGGGCAAGTGAGGTCAGATTGGTATCACCCGAAGGTGAGCAAATAGGCATCACACCGTTAAACGAGGCTTTAGAGCAAGCGTTAAATTTGGACCTAGATCTCGTTGAAGTCGCTGAAAATGCAAACCCACCGGTCTGCAGAATCATGGACTACGGAAAATACAAGTATGAAGCCGCTCAACGAGCTAAAGACTCAAGGAAAAAAAGCACCAACATCGTAGTCAAAGAACTTAAATACCGTCCGAAGATTGCAAAAGGTGATTTTGATACAAAGACTAATAAAGTCAGGAAATTCTTGGAAGAAGGCAACAAAGTGAAGTTGACGATCATGTTTCGTGGGCGAGAAGTGCAGCATCCTGAGCTAGGCAGAAAAATACTAGATGAGGTCTCTGAAAGAATGGAAGACATAGCAATTCAAGAAGCATATCCTCAGCTGGATGGTCGAAATATGACAATGATCCTAAGCCCCGACAAGAAAGCAATCGACAACATTCGAAAGGCAAAAGCGTCTGAACAAGATAGCGAATCTGCGTAACCAAAACCCAAGGAGCATATATGCCGAAAATGAAAACACATAAAAGTTCAGCAAAACGGTTTAAGAAAACCTCAAAAGGTAAGTTGAAGCGCGCAAGGAAACACCGTAACCACTTAGCAGAAGCGAAGTCTCCGAAACGCAAGCGGCAATCGCGAAGGCCAGCAGAAGTAAGCTCTGCTGATGTCAAGACAGTCCGAAAAAATCTAGGAATCTAACGAAATTTAAGAAACTACTAAGGAGAAAAAATGGCAAGAACAAAAACCTCCGTACACAGCAAAAAACGACGTCGGCAGGTCCTAAATAGGGCTAAAGGGTATTACGGAAATAAGAGTAGGTCCTTTCGGGCAGCCAATGAGCAAGTTATGCACAGTGGCAACTACGCATTTCGCGACCGAAGAGCACGAAAAGGAGAATTCCGAAAACTTTGGATTCAGAGAATTAATGCCGCATGTCGCGAAAACGGAACAACTTACAGTCGATTTATTAATGGTCTTAAAATTTCTGGTATTGAAGTTGACAGGAAAAACCTTGCCGACCTTGCTGTAAATGATCCGGAAGCGTTCAACGCTCTTGTGGATATAGCCAGCCAAGCTACGCCTATTGAGGCAAGCTAAGCACCTTAGCCAGCCCATGGCAGGGATATCTAAAAACAATCCAAGAGTCCGAGAGTTGCGTAAACTATTACGTGATGCAAAATTTAGATTGAAATGTCAAAAGTTCGCTGCTGAAGGTATAGAAGTTTTAAAAGAATGCATACTCACCGGAAATTGGCCCTTAGATGTTTTCGTTGCCAATAACCACCCAATCGCTAAGGAGATAGATTTTCTACTAGAGGGTACTGAAGTAACTGTTTGGCGCATAGAAGAAAGCATTATTGCTTCCGTGGCAACCACAGTCACCCCTCAGCCAGTTATATCTACTTTTTCAACAATTGATGTGTCACTTGAAGAATTAATGAAGGAACGTCCATCCTTTCTCATATGCGGAAAGGAGATTAGGGAACCTGGAAACGCAGGATCATTAATAAGAGCTGCAGCCGCTGCTTCAGCGGATGGAATAATTTTCACAAAAAGTAGCGTAGATTTATACAACCCTAAGACGGTTAGGGCATCAGCGGGAGCAATATTTAGAATTCCGATTGTGTCCTCAATGCGACCCTCTGACTGCCTGAAGGCATTTAAGGATAGATCAATCAGTAGCGTAGGGCTCTCACCAAATGGGGAGATGTCATACTTGGATTTTGACTTTTCAACACCATTTGTTGTCTTGCTTGGAAATGAAAGTTCGGGATTGGATGATGAGACTCTTGCCCAGATGAATCAAACAGTAAGGATTGATATGGGCTTAGGGGTGGAATCTCTTAATGTCTCCAATGCTGCTTCTGTTGTTCTCTTTGAAGCGCGAAGGCAACGCCACCAACTTGGGAGTGATTGAGAATGGCGGAAACTATTTCGGAAAATCCCACAACCGGACCTTCAACACCTGCGAGAATAGATATTGAGGGATAATTAGATGTTTGACTTAGAGAATTTATCAAATGAAGCAGAAGAGGCTTCCAATGCTGCATCAACACTAGAGGACCTTACACAGGTTCAAGCACAATTTTTAGGGAAGAAATCAAAACTCGTTGAAGCTAAAAAAGTATTAGGAAATTTACCCGCCGAGGACAGAGCAAATGCGGGTAAGGAAATAAACGAGATTAAAGGTCAAATTGAACAATTAATTTCAGATAGGAAGTCAGCACTTCAAGAATCTGAATGGATCAACAAATTTAATAAAGAGAGGATGGACCTTACTGAAAGACTTCGACCGATTGATCGTGGTCATCTTCATCTAATAACGCAAGCACGCGACGAGCTTGAGGATGTCTTCATTGGAATGGGATACTCAGTAGCTGAAGGACCTGAAGTAGAGACAGCGTGGTATAACTTTGAGGCGCTGAATATCCCTGACTGGCACCCCGCACGTGGCAACTTTGACACAATATTCGTTGACCTTGGCGAGCCCGAAGAGGTCATGCTGCGTTCCCATACATCTCCGGTGCAAATAAGAACAATGGAGAGTCAGGAACCTCCGATATACATAGTCGCACCTGGTAGGACTTTCCGAACGGATAGCGCTGATGCGACACATCTTCCAGCATTCAATCAAATTGAGGGTCTCGTAATTGATAAGGGAATAACAATGGGCGATTTAGCAGGAACTATTGATTCATTTGTTCATGCTTTCTTTGGAGAAGAAGTCAAATCGCGCCTGCGCCCAAGTTACTTCCCCTTTACGGAGCCATCTGCAGAATTTGATATATCTAGATCTGATGGCTCATGGTTAGAGCTTGGCGGATGCGGGATGGTTCATCCTAATGTTTTACGAAATTGCAATATAGACCCAGAAGTTTGGCAAGGCTTTGCCTTCGGGTTTGGTATAGATCGCCTCGTCTCAATGAGGTACCAACTTGATGATATTAGGGAACTCGTTGTTAATGACGCGCGATTCCTGAGGCAGTTCTAGGAGAGAAATGAAAGTTTTATTGTCTTGGCTCAAGGAATTTATTCCCGATTTAGATCATGACCCTGAAGAAATAGGAAAGAGATTAAGTGCGTTGGGGTTGGCAGTTGAATCCATGGAGGTTGTGGGAAAGGAACTATCGGGAGTTATTGTCGGAAAAGTTCTGGATTTGCGTCCCCATCCAAATGCTGAGCGCATCCAACTCGTAGATGTAGATCTGGGTGACGGAGAAGCTACTCAAATTTGCTGCGGGGCCTTCAACATGCAAGTTGGCGACGTTATTCCGGTAGCAACTGTGGGAAGTATCCTGCCTGATGGGATGGAGATAGCTCAGCGGAAATTGCGTGGAGAGGTATCCAACGGTATGTGTTGCTCAGCAAGTGAGATCGGTTTGGGTGATGACAGCGATGGAATCATGATTCTGTCGGGAAATGATCCCGAGCGCGAATGGGATATCGGAGGTTCAGTATCAGATACCTTAGGTCTAGAATCTGACGTTCTTTGGGATCTTGAGGTTAATGCCAACCGTCCTGATGCGATGAGTGTTTCAGGTGTTGCAAGAGATTTGGCTGCATCTTTGGGACTTCCCTTTAGATTCCCTATGGATCGCTCCGAAAATCCGAAATCAACATTTGAGGCCGGCATCCAAATAGATATAGAAGACCCAACATTATGTGGCAGGTTCTTAGCTTGTATCGTCAAGGGAATAACTGTTGGTCCCTCACCTCAATGGCTTCAGAATAGGCTCATTCATCTCGGAATGAGGCCGATAAATAATGTTGTTGATATCTCTAACTATGTGATGCTTGAATTGGGTCAGCCAAACCACACATATGATCTTGATGAAATAAAAGGGAGTCGTTTAGGAACTCGTCGAGCAAAAGCTGGCGAAAGCATATTGACACTTGATGATGTAGAGCGCAACCTATCTGAAATTGATGGAGTTATCGTTGATGGCGATGATAACCCTGTCGGAATAGCTGGAATTATGGGGGGAGCCTCAAGCGAGATTTCTGAGTCAACAACGGAGATAATTATTGAAGTAGCTTGGTGGGACCCTCCATCAATTTCTAGAAGCGTAAAGAACTTGAATCTTATGAGTGAAGCCTCAATGCGCTTTCGTCGTGGAGCTGATTACGGAATCAATATGGAGAGATCACTCAATAGAGCGGTGCAACTCCTCAGTGAGACATGTGAACCAGAGGTATCAGAACTCATGCAAGTGGACGGGAATCTCCCTGATACAAGTCCTGTCCTTGTGTCTACCGAAAGAGTAAATGGGCTCCTCGGCACGTCGCTTACCAATGAGGAAATGATGGATTTGCTTCAATCTATCGGCTTTGAATGCCAGGAAGTAATTCCCGAAGGAGAGGATGGAAGTCCTTCCCGAGACGATTTTCAAGTGATCGTGCCCTCATGGAGATGGGACACGCAAACCGAGACAGATTTGGCTGAAGAGATAGCTCGAACTTTCGGATATGAAAGGATAGAGACAACTATTCCGCGGGGTCCATTCACAGGACAGTTGAGCCGTTTCCAAAAAGGAAGAAGAACGATAAGAGAAATACTCATCGGAGCAGGTTGCGATGAAACTATGCCGATGCCGTTCCTTGCTCCTGGAGATCTACAAAACGCAGGGCTCTCAAACAATGCAATCTCAATTTCAAACCCGCTTGTTCAAGAGGAATCGCTCCTTAGGACTTCTCTTATGCCCGGTCAACTAAAAATAATTTCATACAACCAATCGCACAGAATAAAGAACCTTAAATTTTTTGAAATCGGACATGTATACCTTCCAAGTGAAGGCGAGCAGCTGCTGCCTGACGAGAGAGAATACCTTTCTATTTCCATCACTGGAGGTGATGCAACAGAAATTGTTGCGCTTTTGGACTTAATAAGTTCAACGATGGCTTTTCCTAACATGCAGCTAAATCAGCAAGAGATAGGAGGATTGCATCCTGCTCGCTCGGCTCAGGTTTTTGTTGCGGGACAAAACAGGGGAGTAGTGGGAGAGGTGGACCCTCGAGTGCTCAAGAATTATGGGATCGATGATTCAGTCGCATGGCTTGAGTTGGATCTTGGGTCAATTCTCATGGGTTCATTCGGAAAGAAAAAATATAAAAGCGTTTCAAAGTATCCCTCAAGTGATATAGATTTAGCATTTGCGGTTCCGGCCGATACGTCATCTGCGTCTATTGAAGGGTGTATACGAAAGGCCGGTGGACCATATCTGCAAGATATTGAATTGTTTGACTCCTACAAGGCAGGTGGCGTGAATGAAGGGGTCCGAAGCCTCGCTTACAGTCTGCGTTTTCAATCAAGCGAAGGAACGTTGACTGATAATGAGGTCAGCAAATTACGCACAGCCTGTATTAGCGAAGTCGAAAAGAAAACCAACGCAAAGCTTCGTGAATAAATATTCATATATATGCATAAATATGCAATAATTCGTATAGTATGTTCTCATGAAACAAGTAGGAATAATAGGTGGGTCTGGGTACACAGGCGCAGAATTGCTGCGACTTCTCAAGACTCACCCCGATTATCAGGTCAAGGTAGTTACCGGAGATAGCATGGCCGGCCGCATGGTCCACGAACTTTACCCTAGCCTTGCTATGGCGTACCCAAACCTTACTTACCAACCTATGAAACCTGAGCTTATGGACGGACTTGATGCTGTCTTCTGCGCTTTACCGCATGGGATAAGTCAAACCGTCGTTCCCCAAATCCTTAATACCGTAGGGCACGTAATTGACCTAGGTTCTGATTTTCGTCTAAAGGACCCCCAAGCTTATATCGACTGGTATTCAATGGAACATGCTTGCCCTGAATACCTAGCCAACTCTATATATGGCTTACCAGAGCTATTCCGAGACGAGATCATAGGTGGAAAGCTCATCGCAGCCACAGGATGTAACGCAGCTGCCTCGATTCTCTCTCTAGCGCCCTTTTTGAAAGAAGGGATCATAGAGGCCACGTCAATCGTCATTAATCTAATTACAGGAGTAAGTGGCGCCGGCAAACCACCAAAAGATAACACCACTTTTTGTGCAGTTGATGAGAATGTAACACCCTACGGCTTACTAACTCATAGGCATACACCAGAAATCGAGCAAGCACTGTCTGACTTTAGTGCCAAACAAACGAAGGTGCTTTTTACACCTCACCTTGCGCCAATGAATAGGGGAATTATTGCTACATCATATGGAAAGGTTACAGCCACCCTGACAACTCAAAAAGCAATAGAAGTCTTACATGAAACTTACGGGCATGAACCATTCATTTACGTATCAGAAAATCCCCCCTCAACAAAAGCAACACTTGGATCTAACACTGTGCACATCACAGCTAGAGTCGATGAAAGAACACAAACATTGATCTCTATAGTTACTTTGGACAACCTCGTAAAGGGAGCCTCAGGAATGGCTATCCAGAATGCGAATCTAGCGATGGGAATTGAAGAAACTCTAGGACTCCCAGTAGTCGGCCTTTACCCATAGAACCATGACCATCTCGCCCCTTGCACCTGAAGAATTTCCCGATATGCCCAATGTTCCAGGCATTAGCATTTCAACAGCGCATAGCGGTATGCGATATGAAAACAGAGACGACTTATGTCTTATCACCATGGAAGACGAAACACGCGTAGCAGGAGTTTTCACAAAATCACTTTGCGCATCGGCGCCCGTCGACTGGTGCAAAGAAAATCTCCAACACGGCTACGGAAGGGCATTAATTTGTAACGCTGGTAACGCAAACGCATTTACGGGGGCGAAAGGCGAGCAAATAGCTGAAAAGTCAGCAACAGTACTCTCCGAGAGCCTCTTAATCCCCAGAGACCACATTTATCTTGCGTCTACAGGAGTAATAGGAGAAGCTTTTGAACCCATTGAACTTACAAGACATTTTGATCATTTGATAGAAAGTCTCGAAGCATCTGGAACAGCATTGTGGAAGGAAGCTGCCGAAGCAATAACTACAACCGATACCTTCCCTAAAGGATCAACAGCCAAAATCAAAGGAACAGATGCAGTTGTGGTGGGGATAGCTAAAGGAAGCGGAATGATCGCACCTGATATGGCAACTATGCTTGCCTTCATTTTTACTGATATCGAGATTAGCCAAGATGACTTGCAGAAAGTAGTTGAAGAGACCGCAAGTAGCAGCTTTAACTGCATAACAGTTGATTCAGATACATCAACCAGTGACTCCGTTTTGGTTTTTGCGACCGGTAAATCACAATACGCATGGGACAAAAACTCCGAAGCATTCGCAGGAGCTCTTCAACTTGTATTCAAAGATTTAGCACATCAAATTGTCAAAGATGGCGAAGGAGCTACCAAGTTCGTTGAGATAATGGTCACCGGGGCTGAAACTACTCACGCTGCAAAAAATATTGCAATGAGTATTGCGAACTCACCGCTGGTAAAGACAGCGATAGCAGCTGAAGACGCTAACTGGGGACGCATTATCATGGCAGTTGGTAAATCAGGAGAAAAGGCGGACAGGGACCTTCTTCGGATTTGGATTGGTGACGAGCTAGTAGCTGAGAATGGTCAACAAAACCCCTCTTACAGCGAAAAGAAAGCTACACAACATCTACAAAAAGATAACGTAAAAATCCATGCTGATATCGGGTTGGGGAGCTGTCAAGCAACGGTGTGGACATGTGACCTAACAGAGCGGTATATCGAAATTAACGCAGGGTACAGATCTTAGGAACGCCATGAACGAAGTAGGAATCAAAGATTATCTCCCCACTGACCGTGCACAAGTCCTCATTGAGGCTTTACCATACATACAGCGCTTCTCTGACAAAGTCGTACTTATAAAAATAGGTGGAAGCACCCTTGTAGATCAGAGGTTATTTGATCGCTTGGCCGAAGATGTTGTGCTACTGCATTCAGTCGGGATAAAGCCAATCATCGTCCATGGTGGAGGTCCTCAAATAGGGCATGAATTAAGACTTGCTGGCAAAGAAACTAGTTTCATCGACGGGCTGCGCGTGACAGATCAGGAAACCTTGAAAATTGTCAGTAAAGTTCTTAAAGACCAAGTCGGAAGAAGAATAGCTGACGCGATAATATCACTCGGCGGGTCAGCGGTTAGTTTAAGTGGCGAGACCGGGGCTTTGATCACAGCAACGTCCATAAATAAAGAATTAGGTTTCGTGGGAAAAATAACTAACATCGCCCCCGATATACTGAAAGTGGCCATTGACGACGGCAAAATTCCAGTCATATCAACACTTGGAATTGACGATAAAGGCCAAAGTTATAACATAAACGCAGATACAGCTGCAGGTGCTCTAGCCGGCGCAATGAAAGTCCAAAAAGTCATATACCTCTCAGACGTTCCGGGGCTTCTTTCTAATAAAGACGATGTCAGTACTTTAATTTCCAGTGTCACAACATCAGCGGTCGAAGGAATGATTGCTTCAAAGGGCGTATCCGACGGAATGATACCTAAAGTTAACTCCTGCATCGACGCTCTGAAACAAGGCGTAGGTAGCGCCCACCTTCTTGATGGCAGGATCCCTCATGTTGTTCTTCTTGAACTATTCACTGATGAGGGAATCGGGACAATGATTGTCGAGGAGGACTAAATGTCATCACATGCTGAAAATATGGGAGTGGCAGGGGAGTTGCAAAATTGTCCTATCATGCCAACCTACGCTGCCCCTAGCATCATGTTCATACGAGGAGAAGGAACTGAACTGTGGGACAGCGAGGGTAAACGCTACTTAGACTTTGTGGGAGGATTAGCAGTCCAATCATTGGGTCATGCCAACCCCGAAATTGCAGAGGTAATAGGGGAGCAAGCGGGAAAGTTAACGCAGGTTTCTAACTACTGGGCAACTGAACATGCCCATCATGTTGCCATCGAAATTGACAAAGCTGTAACAGGTAATATCAATGAGCCAAGTTACAGTTCGTATAATCCTACAGGGCAAGTTTTCTTTTGTAATTCGGGAGCGGAAGCTAATGAACTTGCCTTCAAGATTGCCCGAAAAGCAACTTCACAGAGTAGATATACAATTTTAACTGCAACTGATTCTTTTCACGGAAGGACTCTCGCAGCTCTCGCAGCTTGCGGTCAGCCTCACAAACATGAACCATTTGCACCCATGCCACAGGGCTTTACTCACATAGCGAGGGGAGATATTGAAGCTCTGAATGACGCTGTTGACGAAACAACTGCAGCAGTTCACTTAGAGCCTATCCTTGGCGAAGGGGGGGTCTGGCCACATACTTCTGATTACCTATCGAAAGCAGAATCACTAACAAGAGAACATGGCTTATTGTTTATGGTTGATGAGGTCCAGAGCGGTTTATGCAGAACAGGGGAATGGTTTTCATTTCAACACTATGGCTTGAATCCCGACGTTGTCTGCATAGCGAAAGCTCTGGGTAACGGCTTTCCAATCGGAGCTGTGTGGGTGAAAAGAGAATTAGCAGCCTCATTTGAAGCAGGAGACCATGGAAGTACGTACGGAGGTAATCCTCTAGGAACGGCTGTGGCGCGTAAAGTTCTTGAAATCATGAAGAGAGACAACTACAACTTGAAGGCTCAGTTAATTGAAGAACAGATCCGTACAAGCATGTCAGAAGTGCCTCAGGTAATTTCAATCCGTGGAAACGGAGCGATGCTTGCAATTGAGCTGCATCAAGCTATAAGCAAGGAAGTAGCTGCAGAAGCATCTATAAAGGGTTTGCTAGTCAATCCTATTACGCCAACAGCTTTACGATTAACACCACCGCTCACAACATCTGCTGACCAAATACAAAAGGGAATGCAAATATTGAAAGGAATACTCAATGCCCAGACATCTTCTTGAAATTGATGACCTTAATTCAACAGAGTTAAATAAGGTCCTCTCTCTTTCAACTCAAAGCCCCGAAGAATTACTTTTAGGTAAAGGCGCAGCTTTGCTTTTTGAAAAGCCTTCGAATCGCACACGAAATTCGATGGAAATGGCAATCGTGCAACTTGGTGGACACCCAGTGACAATACGCCCTGATGAAGTAGGAATTGGGAAAAGGGAGAGCACCGGAGACGTCGCAAAAACACTTTCCTGCTATCACGCACTGATAGGCGCAAGAGTATTTGAGCACGAAACGGTCTCTGAGCTTTCAGCGTATTCTTCAGTGCCGGTAATCAATATGCTTTCCGATGAGGCTCATCCGCTTCAGGCATTAGCTGACCTACTGACAATTAAGCAAGAATTTGGACAACTAAAAGGACTCAAAATCGCTTATATTGGTGACTCAAATAATGTAGCCCGCTCGCTAGCTATAGGGTCCCTCATGGCAGGGGCAGAATTCCGAGTAGCATCGCCGAAAGGTTACGAATTCTCTGAGGCCAGCCTTAAGAGAATTCAATCCGTTGGCGGTCAAATTTTGCAAACTGGTGAACCTGAAACTGCCGTAGAAGGTGCGAACGTAATCTACACAGATGTATGGACATCAATGGGTCAAGAAAAGGAGAGCGCAACTCGACTCAGGGACTTTAATGGATTTACGGTGACAATGGAAATGCTTTTGTTAGCTGACCCTGAATCTATTTTTTTACATTGTTTACCCGCCCACCCAAATGAAGAAGTCACACAAGAGGTCCTTGACAGTTCGTACAGCAGGATATGGAAGCAAGCTGAGAACAGAATGCATTCCGCCAAGGGTGCGATAGCTTTCCTTCTTGGTAGCGAAGAGGTTTAATATGAAAAAACAACGTCAGCACTTAATAACGCAGTTACTCGCTGAAAACTTTGTGAGTTCGCAGGAACAGCTAATTTCTCTCCTAAAAGATCAAGGAATAAACGCCACGCAGGCGACAGTATCAAGGGACCTAGATGACTTAGGGTCAGTCATGGTAAGGGTCAGTGGCGGTGCAATGGTCTACGCAATTCCTGAGCTACCTAGCGAGAGGCACGTTCATGAGAACCATCTAAAACGGGTCTTGGGCGAATGGGTCGTTGAAATAGGGGTCTCAGAGAACATAGTAATGATGAGGACTCCTCCGGGTTCAGCTCATGTAGTAGCCTCTGCGTTGGACAGAGCAGGATTGGAGTCTGTCCTCGGAACAGTCGCAGGTGATGATACTGTCATGGTGGTGGCTAGCCATACATGTTCAGGACAAGACTTATCTGAATCCTTAAGAGAACTATCGGGACTAGAGCAATAAAGGAAAATCATGAATATCAAAAAAGTAGTTCTGGCTTACTCAGGCGGATTAGACACATCAATTATCCTCAGATGGTTACAAGAAACCTATAACTGTGAGGTAGTTACCTTCACAGCTGATATCGGACAAGGTGAAGAAGTTGAGCCAGCTCGTGCCAAGGCACTCGCAATGGGAATTCCGGACAAGGCCATATTTATTGAAGACCTACAAGAGGAATTTGTGTCGGATTTTGTATTCCCCATGTTCAGAGCGAATGCAATTTATGAAGGAGAGTATCTTCTCGGAACTTCCATCGCTCGACCCCTGATAGCGAAGAGACTTGTTGAAATAGCTCAAGAGACCAATGCTGACGCCATTAGTCATGGCGCAACTGGCAAAGGCAATGACCAAGTGCGTTTTGAACTAGGCGCCTATGCCCTCAACCCTAGCATCCATGTCATCGCTCCATGGCGGGAATGGTCCCTTGGGTCTCGTGAATCCTTAATGCAGTATGCGAATGAACACGGAATACCGGTTGAAATGAAGAGAGGGAAAGAATCACCTTTCTCAATGGACGCAAACCTCCTACACATATCCTATGAAGGTGGCCCATTAGAGGACCCGTGGACTCAACCTCCGGAAGAAATGTGGAGATGGTCTGTGAGCGCAGAAGCGGCTCCAAATGAAGCCACTTTCCTTGAACTGGAATACGAATACGGAGACATCGTTGCAATTGATGGACAAAGAATGAGCCCTGCGAATATTCTTCAAACTCTCAACCAAATAGCTGGAGCTAATGGGATAGGGCGATTAGACATCGTCGAAAACCGATACGTCGGTATGAAGTCTCGTGGAGCATATGAAACTCCTGGAGGCACTGTCATGCTGAAGGCACACAGAGCGATTGAAAGCCTGACCCTTGATCGTGAAGTTGCTCACTTGAAAGATGAATTAATGCCGAAATACGCAAGTTTGATTTACAACGGGTTTTGGTGGAGCCCCGAGAGAGAAATGCTCCAAGTGGCGATAGATCACACTCAACAGCAAGTGAATGGAGAAGTGAGAGTCAAACTCTTCAAAGGGAATGTAGAGATTGTAGGGAGACGAAGCTCGCAATCCCTTTTCGATGAAAAGATAGCAACCTTTGAAGAGGATGATGGAGCGTATAACCAAGCTGACGCTGAAGGGTTTATTAAGCTGAACGCACTGAGGCTTAGAACTCTCGCATCAAAGAGATCTAAAGATTCATAGGGACCGGAGATACAGAATGACTAATGGCAATAACTCAAAAGGGCTTCCGCTTTGGCATGGAAGACTCAACGTCTCCTCAGCAGATGTTTTGAAGAACCTCAACTCGAGCATTGGGTTTGATATCCGTCTTTACAAAGAGGACATAACTGCTTCTAAAGCTCACGCAAAAATGTTAAAGACAGTAGGTGTCTACAGCGAATCTGAGTTAAGTGCAGTGTTGAAGGGGCTTGAAACAGTTGACGAAGAAATTGAAAGCGGAAGTATCAATATTTTGCCTTCCGATGAGGATATCCACACTCTAGTAGAGCGGCGGTTAACAGAAATTACCCCTGCAGGCGCAAAACTTCATACTGGACGGAGCCGCAATGATCAGGTAGCAACAGATCTGCGACTCTGGACTAAGCGTATTTGCTCAGAACTAATTACAGAACTTATCTCTTTGCAGGAAACCTTACTAACAAAAGCGAAATCACTTGAAGGTGTCATGATGCCTGGGTACACCCACCTCCAACAGGCACAACCTGTTCCTGTAGCGCACCACCTACTTGCGCATGGTTGGGCGATCTCCAGAGATATACAGAGGCTTTTTGAATCACGAAATAGAACTAATGTCTCCGTTCTCGGGGCCGGTGCGCTAGCGGGATCATCGTTACCATTGAACTCACACGCCGTGGCTGACGATCTTAACTTTAAATCCCTATTTGACAACAGCCTGGATGCTGTTTCTGATCGCGATTTCGTCGTTGATGTGCTCTCGGCTATAGCTCTTTTAGGAGTTCATCTCTCCCGTATAGGGGAAGAAGTTATCTTATGGTCAACTAGCGAATTTGACTTTATTGAGTTGGATGATGCATACGCAACTGGCTCTTCTATGATGCCGCAAAAGAAAAATCCTGATATTGCAGAGTTGGCTCGAGGAAAGTCAGGGCGGCTGATTGGGAATCTGACAGGAATGCTTGCATCGCTGAAAGGCACCCCTCTTGCCTACAACAAAGACTTGCAGGAAGATAAAGAAGCACTCTTTGACTCAGTTGATACGATCCTAAACCTACTACCAGCTATAAACGGCATGCTACGAACAATGACGTTCAAATCTGAGAGAACAAATCAGCTTGCTACATCCCCATTCATGGTAACAACAGATATCGCTGAATGGTTAGTGCTTAATGGTGTTCCATTTAGAGAAGCACATGCTTTAGTCGCAGGCCTTGTTCAAGAAGCGCTCACAACTGGTACCGAGTTGTCAGAACTTGTAGCTGCGCACGAACTTCTAGGAGATGAGCCGAAGAAATTATTTGATAATAAAACTATTACAAATAATAAAAAAACACATGGATCGGGAAGCCTGAAGATGATGGAGGAACAGGTCACTGCATTTGAGCAAAGCATCGCTAACAACAGAAGTCTTTTATGAGCTATACACATCAGATAAGAATCAGATATGTGGACTGCGATATGCAAGGAGTTGTCTACAACGCACATTATTTAACTTTTATTGATGATGCTTTTGATTGCTGGATGAGAGAATTAGATTGGGATTTCGAAAAAAAACTTGAAGCTGAAATTATGTTAAAAAGTGCCAATATCACTTGGCACAAGCCAGTTAAATTTGGGGATGAGCTTGTAATTAAGTCGAAGGTTGCTCGTTGGGGAAACAGCAGTTTTGACATAAGGACTGATGGATATGTTTTAAACGATCATTGTTTCGAGGCATCAATCTCATATGTCTGTGTAGACCATATCGACTATAGGCCGATCGTTGCACCCGAACTTCTCAAAAGTCATCTGTATTCAAACTAGGAGAGAACTATTTCCTTCATATGGAAAAATAATCAAAATATTGGGAATGAGACGGATTCACTTGCAAATGCAATCAGTGATGTAGATGCTGTGCTACCAACCAGTGAGAGCTCAGAAAATGCTAAATCTCAGATTATTAATTTTCTCAAAAACCATCCTGATGCATTGCATAGAACTTGCTTGGATGGTCACCTCACTGGTTCGGCAGCAATCGTTGACTATACCGGACAAAGAATTCTCATTATGCTTCATAAAAAGTTACAAATCTGGATTCAGCCTGGAGGCCATGCAGACGGCGACGGAAACCTACCTCGGGTGGCTCTGCGTGAAGCCACAGAAGAAACAGGTATCGATGGACTAGAGATACTCACCCCGGGTATTGATTGTGACGTTCATGCAATTCCTGCCAGGCCAGGTGAACCACAACATCTGCATCTCGATATCAGATATTTAATACGCGCCCCACGCAATAGTGTTGTTCAAAGAAACCATGAGAGCGTTCAAATGCGTTGGCTGAATTTTGGCGAGCTAACGCAACTCACCTCCGATGAAAGCACTGTCCGTCTCGCAAAAGTAGGTTTTGAGATAGCAAAAAAACAATTTTGAGAAGGTCTCGCAAGTCGGGTAGGCCCCTTGCCTATATGGTTATTGAATGGGTTTGAGACTTATCAAACATGTGATTTTTATAATGGGCCTGCTTGCATTTCTAGTTGCATGCTCATCCAGTTCAAGTGAATTAGCGGAATCAATTTCCTCTGAGAGTGCAAATCAAGATACTACCTCTGCGCCATCTCCAACTACCGAAGAGATACCCGATGAAGAGGGCACTGCGAATCTTATTTCCTTCAAAAATGAAGTTCTTCCAATAATAGAAAATGCATGCGCATTGTGCCATACGGGAAGAGGTCCGGGTGTTCCCCACGCTAAATTTGACACCGCAGCAGAAGTCTCAGCATATGCATTTGCGATAGGTGCTGTAGTTGATTCAGGATACATGCCTCCATGGCCAGCATCAGACTTGAGTGTTCCATTTCTCCACGATGCAAGCCTAGATATCTATCAGCGAGAACTAATCGTTGAATGGGTTCAGACAGGAGCCCCAGTCGACATGGATGGCAGCACTCAGGTAACGCCAACTCAAGAAGTCCCGTTCCTCGTCTCATATGATCAGGAGCTTTCCTCTACTAACTTTTATGATGGGGAAAGAGGGCAACCAGATGAATATCGATGTTTCATCTTCGACCCTGATTTGACTGAGACAAAATATCTCACCGGGTACGAATTTGTCCCTGACCAGACTGAAGTGGTTCATCATTTAGTCGGCTATAGAGTAACCGCAGAATACAGAGAGGCAGCTGAGCGGAAAGATGCTGAAGAGGATCAAGGGGGCTGGAGTTGTTTCGGTTCAACAGGTCTTGCGAGCGACGAAATACTAACCTTTTGGGGTCCAGGAACTGGTGCTATTCAGTACCAAGAAGGACTTGGTTTAGAGATGAACCCAGGAGACTTCTTTGTCATGCAAATCCATTATCATTATGACGTTGAGGCTCCTGAAGATCGCTCAACTTTCCGAACTGTTTGGTCAACGGACTCTGACACGCAACCAATTAATATCAGGACCTTTTCCGGCCCTGCTGAAATACCATGTGCCGAATGGGAAGAGGGGCCGTTATGTGATCGTGACAATGCATACCTATACGCAGAAGCACAATACGATGGCATAGTTCAGGCCGACCAGATTCTCGAAGCTTGTGGTTACACTCCCGAAGACTTTTCTGACATGACAAATGGGATAGCCTCATCAACTTGCGATCAACCAGCTCGTTTTGAAGGCTATATCTCAGCCGTGCTTGGTCACCAGCACAACATTGGTGCATCTTTCCGCATGACACTTAATCCCGGAACCCCTGATGAACTGATCTTGCTTGATATTCCTGATTGGGATTTTGAATGGCAATTTGCGTACTATCCACAAGAAGAAATCTTCATTGAAAAAGATGATGTTATCCGCCTTGAATGTGTATGGGATAGATCGCTACGGCCCAATAATCTAGAACCTAGTTATGTACTCTGGGCCGATGGAAGTAATGACGAGATGTGCTTTGCAGTTATCATGAGTTACCAAAAGAACTGAACACAAACTAGAGTGAATAATAATGATTCCAAAAATTATTAGCGCAGACGACCACGTCATTGAGCCCGCTCACGTATGGCAAGACCGAATGCCTGTCAAACACAAGGAACTTGCTCCGAAGATCGTCATCGCACCTCAGGGGGAGATGACACTAAACGACGGCGTATGGGTAGAAACACCGGGCACAGGTGACAAAATGGCGGCATGGTGGCATTTCGAAAATAAACGCTACCAAATCAAACAAATGGTGGCCTGTCCAGGAATTCCCCCCGAAGAAGTCACAATGGAAGGCGTCACTTACGACGATATAGCACCAGGCTGTTATGACCCCCTAGCTCGCTTGGCAGATATGGATATAAACCACGTGGAAGCATCATTGTGCTTTCCCAATTACCCAAGGTTCTGCGGGCAATTATTCTCTGAGGCAGATGATCTTGACCTAGGACTACTATGCGTGCAGGCATACAACGACTGGATGATAGACGAGTGGTGCGGCTCCAGTGGAGGCCGATTGATCCCACTATGCATAGTGCCATTATGGGATGCTGAGCTGGCAGCGAAAGAAATATATCGGGTAGCAGAAAAGGGTTGCCGAGCAGTTGCATGGTCTGAATTGCCTGCTTGGCTGGGTCGACCAGGTCTACACGGTGACTTTTGGGACCCATTTCTCAAAGCATGCGAAGATACTCAGACAGTGATCTGCATGCATATAGGTTCAGGGACTAAAACGGTGCAAACCTCACCAGAGGCGCCAACCGTTGTCACAGCAAATCTCATAGTTTGCAATAGCGCTGCATCTATGATCGATTGGATTTTCTCAGGAAAATTTGAGCAATTTCCTAACCTCAAACTTCTTTACGCTGAAAGCCAAATCGGCTGGATTCCTTATTTCATTGAACGGGCTGATGACACTTGGAAGACTCACCAATGGGCTCAAGGTGAAAAGAGGATACCTAACCCACCATCGCACTATTATAAAAAACATGTCTACAGTTGCTTCTTCAAAGACACAGTTGGAATTGATCTGTTAGATCGCATCGGTGAAGATAACGTTCTATTCGAAACTGATTACCCCCATCAAGATGGGACATTCCCTAATACTCTAGCAATCGCAGAGGACCTCTTTGGGCACTTAGAACAAGAGACGATAGACAAAATAGCAAGAAATAATGCCATTAAGCTCTTCGGACTCACTATCTAAAGGAAATAATGGAATCTGATATCAGTCCAACCGATCAACACGTCGATCAGGTCTGGGATACCCCATCTCACTCCGAAATCATTGAATTAACCAAAGCTCATGTCGAAGCAATGGAGATGACAAATGATGACCTTGTGTGGGTTCAAGCAGGGATGCATCATGTGCTACTTACAACCATAGGGCGCAAGACAGGCAAGGAACATAAAGTCGCTCTTCCCACGTGGAAAAATCAAGATGGCGACAGGATAGTAGTGGCTTCATTTGCGGGGGCTACTACAAACCCATCTTGGTTCATTAATTTGAATGACAAACAAGCCAATCCCAAAGTAAAAATTCAAATCCAAGATGGTAAATACTGGTCTGATGCTCAGATATTAGATAGCGACGAGAGAGATGAAACATGGCGGAGGCTATGTGCTGATCGTGCATGGTATGAAACGTATCAAGGCAAAACCGATAGGGTAATACCACTAGTTAAATTACCTCTAACCGAACAGATTAAAAGCTAATCTTCTAACGTAGCTTTCAGCCCATCCAAAACCATTTGCATATTCCGGCGAAGGGTGGAAAGCCTATTGCGGATAATTTTGCTCTCGTTCTGGGGGTTCTCTGCAATGATTCTTGTCAAGCCTGACTCGCCAGGCCCCAAAATAACTCTGTGGCGAACGCGTACTGTTCCCCCAAGGTCAAAAAGCTCGTATCTCCAACGTGCTCCAGGAGAAGATATATCTCCGGTGCACCAGCCAAATAAGCGCCCTAACTCAAGCACATCAATAGTGCATTTAGCAGACCACTCGCCAATATGTTCATTCTGATTTCGCCCAGTGAAAGTATCACCTAGCTTTACTGAGGGGGACTCTTCATCCCAATTAGCTCCGACGAACTCATTTGAGAATTTGCTACCGAAATTGATATCCGTCATTAATTCCCAAACCTCCTTTTTGCTTGCAGCGATATCGACGTCGACAGCAATGCCGGGGCCATTTGAAAAGACAAATGGCTGATCAGGGCCATTCTCAAAGGTCATACCATAAGAATCAAAGTAGGTGATCTCTCGAGAGGACGTTCTGGGGGCAGGTTTGAAATCTAACCCTTTCGTCCATGCAACAGGAAACATCGCAATTTCAGTTGTTCCTTCAGGCAAATCTAATATCTCTTTCAGTTCATCGGCTTCGCTGAGGATCGCAGTTGTCCAAGCGGTGCCCAATCCTCTAGAGCGCAGGGCCAGGCAAAAGCTCCAAGCGCTTTGAATCACCGAATCAAATAAACCCGGCCGTCCTGAATTATCATGAATTCCGATAATTGAAGGAATGACAATTGCCGGTGACTTCTCTAGATTCTCAGCTAGAAATGCAGCAGATTTGAACATCCTTTCGTTCGGGTGCCCAGTACCACTTAGGCGGTCCCTTGCAGCTATCATCCAGTTTCCAGCAGATTTTAAATAAAGCTCGGATATCTGTGCCTTCTTTTTATGATCAGTAATGACAATCCATCGACGCGAACCTATATTTCCGCCCGTAGGAGCCTGTTCCGCTATATCAATACAGTCAAGAATAATCTGCGGGTCAACGGGTCGATCAAAATCAAGACGCAGCCTAACTGACCGAGTAGTGGATAGCACGTAGTCAACGGATTTAGGGTCTAGTTCCACCTCTTTGTTTTATCACCAAAGAACACGAACGAGGAATCATGTCAAAAATTCAAGGCATACTAGAAATGTGTTGACCATTCCATTAGAAACTATATTCGACCCGGGTATTACTGAAATCAATAGGATGCCAATGCGTGTCGAATTTCCCTCCTATGACTCATTATCCGAAGCGAGAGAAGGAGAAACGCCTCCAAATAGGTTTTCGCTGGACGGAGTCTGGAAGTTCAAACTTTTAAACTCTGTATATGATCTAACAAGTGAAGTTCTAGAGGAGGACTTCGAAAATTCTCACTGGGATGACATCCAAGTGCCAGGAGCTTGGACAAGGCAAATCTCCGAAGACAAACCCCATTACACGAACATTGTTATGCCATGGTCTGGCTACGAGCCTCCCGATGTCCCAAAGGACAATCCAACCGGCATATACCAAAAAGTAATCAACATCTCCTCAAGCTTCATTAATGATAAGTGCATCCTCCATATCGGTAGTGCAGAAAGTATCGTACTAGTCTTTTGTAATGGCGTTTTTGCTGGCTTAGGGAAAGACAGTCGTCTAGCGAGCGAATTTAATCTAACTCCGTATTTGTGTGAAGGCGAGAATGTGTTGACGCTGGTCATTCCCAAGTGGAGTGATGCAACTTGGATAGAAGATCAAGACCATTGGTTTCATGGTGGTATTCACAGATCAATATGGATTGAGATAAAAGAATCATTGCACATATCAGACGCTCACCTCGTATGTGACTTCGATCCAGAAGATTTTAAAGGAAGCATTGAAGGTAAGGTTCTAATTTCTCAACCCAAACAAGGATTAAGCACAAACATTATTCTTGAAACATTATCAGGAAAAGTCATTGCCGAATCAGGCCACCAAGAAGTGTCCGTTTCCAATTCGGATTCTCCGTTAGAGGAACTACTTGAGTCGTATAGTTTTACCGGGGTGCAGTCCACGTTTGTAATTAAAGACCTTGCTATTAAACCATGGACAAGCGAAACTCCGAATTTGTATAACGTCTTTATAGAACTCTTTGATGAAGAAGGAAACTGTCAAGAAGTCATCAGTCAACGTGTTGGCTTCAGAAGGGTAGAAGTACAAGAGCGAGAACTGCGAATCAATGGTAAGGCAATTGTGATCCATGGGGTGAACCGGCATGATCATCACCCAATCACGGGAAAAACGCAAACAGCAGATGAGCTCAAAGAAGAGCTAATTTCTATGAAACTTCACAACATTAATGCAATAAGAACGGCGCATTACCCAAATGATCCTGAGGTTCTTCATCTGTGCGACGAGTTAGGACTCTACGTAATTGACGAGGCTAATTGCGAGTCGCATGCGAAATTAAGCTCGCTAGCTTTGAATCCCAGATTTCATACCGCTATTGAACAACGAACAAAGAGAATGTTTCAACGTGACAGAAATCATCCTTCAATAATAGGCTGGTCACTAGGCAACGAATCAGGCTTCGGAGCAGGACAGATAGCAGCAGCAGCATGGATTAGAAGTGAAGATCCTTCACGATTTCTTCATTACGAGGGCGCCTTAGAGCATAGATTCTCTCTAAACAACGAAAGGGGATTTGAGAACAGCAGAGAAGCCCCAGATCTTCTTGAACGTTTAACAACTGATATTGTCTGCCCAATGTATTCACCGATTAAAGTCATTACGCAGTGGGCGACTTGGGCGAAGCAGACGAAAGATGACGACCGGCCGCTTATTCTCTGCGAGTTCTCTCACGCAATGGGTAACTCAAATGGGTCGCTAGCAGAGTATGTCGCTGCGTTCTATGACCACGATGCTCTAGCAGGTGGCTTTATTTGGGACTGGAAAGATCAAGGCCTCCTTGAAACCGACGAAGACGGAAGTGACTTTTGGGCTTACGGCGGGCATTTTAATGACAGCCCAAATGACGCAAATTTCTGTATCAATGGCTTAAACAGTCCTGACGGATCTCCACACCCTGCCCTGAAAGAAGTTGCATGGGCGTACAGACCTATAGAGGTCGTAAAGGTCACCGAGCAAAAACTAGCAATAAGAAATCGCTCAGTTTTTAAACACTTAAGTGAATTTAAATGCCGATGGAATATAGAAGCTGAGGGCGAAGTTATCGAGTCCGGAGAATGGGAATTTAATAATAGCGAATCAGCAAATGTCATTGAAAGATCAATCCCCAATGCGACCGGCTCAACACCACAACAAGATCTCTATTTAAATCTATTCTGGCAAAATAACAACCCATCGGAATGGTGCCCGAGCGAACATATCGTGGCCTGGGACCAAATCACTCTTCAAGAGAAGCCAAACACTGCTGAGCCGAATCTTCCTGAAGTGCAAACTCTAAAAGAGGTAGAAACAGACCACATAGAGTTACAAGACTTTATGATTTCTGTACCCACATCGAATAATAAAGGCTCAGTCTCCTACAAAGGTATGGAACTGTTTACACAATTCCCAGAAGGTTGCTTCTGGAGGCCCCCTACAGACAACGATGGTGTTAAGCAGGGATGGATGTCAGAAGTCTCAGGTGTTCGCAGAAAGTGGATTCAGGAAGGGCTAAATCAGCTAGATATAAAACGAGACATTACATACACAGAAAGCTTAGCGAAAGGAAGATACCTCCAAATTAAGAGTGAGTATCAAGGGACAAATGCAAAGGCTACACACACCGGCATTATCTGGGCTGTAGATAATTTAATCAACTTCCATGAAACCTTTCATATTCCAACAGAGTGGCATGACCTGCCAAGGGTGGGAATGCGTTTTGAAATTGCAGCTGAATACTCAATTCTAGAATGGTTCGGGCGGGGCCCTCTGGAGTCATATCCCGACCGACGCAATTCTCAACTGATCAGTAAATGGAAATCCACTGTGAGTAGTCAATATCACCCATATGTAGTGCCACAAGAAAATGGAGCACATCAAGATACAAAGTGGTTCAGTCTTATCAGCCACCAAGGAGATCAACTTAAATTCAATATTGCTAAAGCAAACTCGTTTTCTGCAAGCTTCATGCATGACACTGACCTGAGTCAATCGCTTACAATATCTCAAGTAAAGCCTAGTCCCACCACCGAAGTGCACATAGACGCCGCCATCAGAGGGTTAGGAACAGGGGCATGCGGACCGGACACCCTAGAAGAGTTCAGACTTACCTCAGGAACCTATGAAATGGGATGGTCCATCGAAGTGCTATTAGCTAATCCCTAGACGTCAAGGGGTACAAGGCATTCGCGAATTTTATTAGCCTTTGCAAATTCATCGACTGGATCCGTCACCCACCGAGACCCCTTTTTGGTAACCGTAAATGCTTCGTCAATCCCATTACGAAATTTCCCAGCATAAGCATCACGATCATCAAGATAGACCGAATAGTCAGCTAACCAAAGCCTGACTAATCGTCCATCACGAGTGTTTTCATCGGGGGCGATTAATAACAGGTCTGAAACTAAGGCCCTATAAATTGCCGTTCCCTGATCAATCTGATCAGCTCTTTCATCAGGCGAAGCAGCAGCAAACGCAAAAGGAATCTCCGCAAGTTCATCTTCAGCAAGGCTGCACAAAATTTTAGCCTCAGCAGCGAAAGAAGAGTCATCTAATTTATCAGGATGCCCGCTTGGGGCAAGAGGGGATAGTGCCCAGATCCAAAAAAGAGCTATTGTCAACAAAAGAATGACAGAAATTACTTTCCCAACGGAAAATTCCCGCAAACCCTTGCTCGGCGTTTCTGTTCTATCAATGCCTTTATCCACTACTACAATGATGGTCGGTTAAAGGGTGGAATGCCAAATACCTACGAATTCCATATTTTGATTTAATAACGTCGTAGTTCTTCTAAACAGGTCTAATGTCAGACTATGAGTAAATCTAACCTTTTAGATGAATTAGACCAACGTGGGCTAATACAAGACACTACAGACCGACAAGACTTAAAAGCGCGGCTTGAAGATAGACCCCTTACTCTTTATCACGGAATCGATCCGTCTGCCCCCAGCCTTCACATAGGCAACTTTATAGGAGTCCTAATGTTGCGTAGATTCCAAGATGCTGGACATAAACCCATAGCACTCATCGGTGGATCAACAGGAATGATAGGCGATCCTGGTGGAAGATCTGAAGAACGAAACCTTCTAGATGAAGAGACTTTGGAGAAAAATTTAGAGGGGATACGAGCTCAGCTTGAAAAGCTTGTTGACCTCGATAACGCAACGTTGGTCAATAACTTTGACTGGACAAAGAACGTCAACGTGTTGGACTTCCTCAGAGACGTTGGAAAGCACACAACAATAAATCAGATGGTGGGTAGAGAGTCTGTACGATCCCGAATGGAAAGCACTAACGGAATCAGCTTTACTGAATTTACATATATGCTATTGCAAGCATTTGACTTCTGGTGGTTGCATCAAAATTTGAATTGTGAACTTCAAATAGGAGGTTCAGACCAGTGGGGAAATATCGCCCAAGGCGTTGATCTCATCAGAAGAAGAAGTAGAGCAATTGCGCATGGTTTAACTTGGCCATTAATAACCCGAAGCGATGGACAAAAGTATGGAAAATCGGTTGACGGAGCTATTTGGCTTGATGCAGAGATGACATTGCCCTACGAATTCCATCAATATTGGCTTCGAGTCGATGACAGAGATCTTGAACGATTCCTTTTGCAGCTAACACTGTTAGAGATTAATGAAATATCTGAACTAGTACATGAGCACCAAAGCACTCCGGAAAATCGACTAGGCCAAAAGCAACTCGCTGATCAAATAACTAAACTGGTCCATGGAGAAAAGGCAGTAAAAGACTCAAAGTTAGCTGCAGAAGCCCTGTTCGGGAAAGATGACCTCACCGAAGAAATGTTCAAAGCTTTAGTAGGAATCGCCCAAGAGACAGAAATTTCATCCAATCTTCTTAGCGAAGAGGATGGTCTGCTGGAAGCTCTCATCTTGAGTGGTCTGGTTGACTCTAAAGGAGCAGCTCGTCGTTTGCTAAAACAAGGCGGTGTTTCCATCAATAGAGAAAGGGTCTCTTCGTCTAAAATTAATTCGGAACAACTTGTCGGCGGAAAGTATGTTTTATTGCAAAAAGGCAAAAAACAGCGAAACATTTTGAGATTTACCGATTAAGCTAGAATTTGCTGTTGTTGTACTCATCGAGATGAGAAAAAGAACAGAATAAAAGTTAATATAATGTTGAATTTGTCTACTTTGTGGGTAGATTCAACCTTCGCCCATAAAGTGAGAATTTGCGCTAAATATTTGGGTTTATCCGGCTCCGACCTTGTCGCCCGGAAGCGGTTCCAGTCAGATCTGCGAACCTGCTCTTTGAAAACGGAAGAGAGGACGAAAAAGCCAGTGCGGGAGGCGCACAGGTCTTTCTTGAGACCCGAGCGCCAACCTTCAATTCCACCACCTATAAAAAGGTGGTACCCGCACAACATATATAAATATGAAAGACAACGTGTTCTCATTTATGAGACACATGTTTTGTGCCAGTCAGGTAACGAGGAAGCCCCTCCGACCCTGGCTCTCCATTCGCACTCCTTGTCAAGAACTTCATGTATTTGAAGTGCAAGGAAATGCACCTGATTTCAAAGATCAAAAGATCTGAGATTTTGACGGAGAGTTTGATCCTGGCTCAGGACGAACGCTGGCGGCGTGCTTAATACATGCAAGTCGAACGCTCTCGACCTTCGGGTCACATGAGAGAGTGGCGAACGGGTGCGTAACACGTGAGAAACCTGCCCCAAAGACGGGAATAGCCCGAGGAAACTCGGATTAATACCCGATACCTCCACAATGCCGCATGGCAATGTGAAGAAAGTTCAGGCGCTTTGGGAGGGTCTCGCGGCCTATCAGCTTGTTGGTGAGGTAACGGCTCACC
>DBHP01000002.1 GCA_002295705.1 Candidatus Neomicrothrix sp. UBA825
GGCCAACCCATCGGAATCATACATCCGATCAGAACATCATCGGGTATCTCTAGTATTTCTCGGATAGTTGGTTCTGCGACTCCTTGAAAAGTTGTGAAAACAGTCCCAAGCCCCAGCGCTCGAGCTGCCAGAATTAAGTTCTGAGCTGCTGGGTAAATAGATGACCACACAAACGACTCTCTTGGAGACTGATGAGGGTAAATCGGCTTTCCACACACAAAGATAAGTACCGGACAATTTTTAAGCGTTTTTAAGAGGTATTCCGTTCCATCTAACATCAACCTATGTGATTCGTCAGGGCGATCCATTGAAGCAACTCTGCTAGCCATAGACCCTTCGATGGAATCCGCAATCGTTTGAATCTTTGCATTGTCTGTGACGATAACAAAATCCCTTCCCTGAGAATTCCCTGGACTTGGCGCCCACGTTGCAGCTGTAATTACTTGTTCGATTAAATCAGTGGGGACTTTTTCAGGTCTCAAATATCTCATAGCACGGCAAGTGCTCATAGCTTCAAAAACTTCCATGGTTCCTTTCCTTTCAGGATCTTGAAATTAGGTCTGCGGGTAGCACTTAACTTAGGGGCATGGCGGTTAAATATGCGAATAAAGCTAAGGAATCGTTAGAAAAATAGCATTGATTTAGAGTGCTTTGGTGCGTCGGGGCCTTAGGGGAAGAAACTTATTTTGGTATTTGATCTAATCCGCCATGGTCTAGTGCAGCAGCAACATGCCGTTCTGACATCATAGTGATCAATTCTTTGCCACGTTCATTACTCAAATCAAGTGTCCCTCCAGCAAATACAGAGGTTGCAAGTCCTCCTATTAGGTGGGCGAAACCGTAATCGCTCCAAGCACTTTCAAAGTCATAGCCTTCAACCCCGCTATTACACAGCTCACTGTGGTATGCAGTCACAAGATCTCTTTCGTTTGATCTTCTCATCTCTGTTTCCATTGACCCGCCAAGTAGGTAAGCAAGATCGTACGCGCCTGGCCCTCTGCCAATTCCCTGCCAGTCAATTACAGTCACTTCATCATTCTCTGCATTGCCGAAAAGCATATTTTCCACACGGTAATCCTGGTGAGCAAGAGTCCACGGGGCACGTTTGGCAAGAGCGCTATTCAGTTTCAGATAAGACCTGCTAAATACCTGAAGCAGTTCAGCGCCACCCGCAGGTAAATTTGCTTCAAAGGTTGAAGCATAGATTGGATAAATCTCTGGTAGAACTTGATCAACGTACTCTATGCGTGGGCCAATCATAGAAGGTATCCATTCGAGTTCGTCAACCTGAACTTTCCCCCACCATGCAGCGTGGATCTTAGCTAAGACCCGTACTGCTGCTAAGGCTTGCCGTTGTGACATGCCAGCAGCTTGATCAACCATTGTTAGATTGCATAGATCTTCCATGACGATCACGAATTCGGCAGTGCCAGAATTTATGGAGGCATAGTAAATAAGAGGAAGTCCTGTTCCGGTAGCCTCACCCAATTCGTCATAGAATTTTACTTCCGCCTCAAACATGCCTAGAGCGATTCCTTGCTGTCTGTTCTCTTCAAAGGATGACGGAAGTTTAACGACCACAGATGGGGGCACCTCTTCTTCGTTTGGTGCGTAGTTGAGGTTTACTCGGTAGATATCGCCCATAAGGCCGACTCCCTCGCCTATCTTTTCGGATTCAAAGCTCAGCACATCGGCGCCCAAAACTTCGCTGAGCCATTGTGGTGTAACTTCGTTGAATGTTATCGGGATACTTGGCATAGTCTCTCCTTAAATATTTACTGGTTTGGTAGGAGTAAATCTGACTGGCAGATGTTTTACTCCGTGGATGAAACTAGCAGCTAGTACATCAGGCTCGCCGCAAGCCTCTATATCTGGCAATCGCCGAAATAATTCACGAAACATTACAGTGATCTCACGGCGGGCCAGATGTGCTCCCAGACAAAAATGAGGACCTGGACCGCCAAATCCAACATGATTATTTGGTTGGCGAAGTACGTCAAACTTGTAGGGGTCGTCGAAGACCTCTTCATCTCGATTTGCAGCGAGGTAAAACATGCAAACTTTATCGCCCGATTTTATCTCTTGTCCTCGAATAACGACGTCCTGAGTAGTTGTCCGTCTCATGTAGGTGACTGGGCTAGCCAACCGGACTATTTCTTCGACTGCTGTGGGGGCAACGGAGTCAAAATCAGATTCCCAAATTTTGCGTTGGTCTGGGTTGTCTGTGAGGTATTTAAGGCCCCAACCAATAGCATTCCGAGTTGTTTCATTCCCGGCAACAACTAAGAGAATAAAAAAACTTGCCAAGTCGCCACTAGTAAGTTTGTCGTCCTCAAGATCTGCGTTGACGAGTTTGCTTGTTAAGTCCTCGCTATCGATTCCCACTTTGGACTCAGCTACTTCGTTCATGATGGACTGCAAAGTAATACCAGCTTCGAGAATAGCAGACAGAATATCTCCACCTGGAGGTACATATTCTGAGTCGCCGGCTCCGAGAATCACATTCGAGCAATCAAAAACTTCCTGATAATATGAGGATGGAATACCCATCAAGTCGCAGACAATTTTTAAAGGCAATGCAGCGGCGACGTCAACGATAAAATCAATTTCGCCCTTGTCGCTGACATTATCGATGATAGAGCTTGCCACTTCTTGGACTGAATCTTCCAGCTTAGAAAGCATTCTAGGAGTAAACCCCTTTGAAACAATTCTTCGCAGTCGCGCATGGCGAGGGTCATCCATCGCGATCATTGAATTATAGAATTCGTTGAATTCAGGAGGGCTGTCAAGGATAGTTATTCCTTGCGCCGAACTAAAAATATCGGGATTTCGAGAGGCATAAGCAATATCGGCATGTTTGGTCAGGATCCATGTTCCCTTTCCCTGCGGAATAGGTGACCCTTCAGGCATTTGTGGCTCAGGTACAAATGCGACTGGATATTGGGTGCGATATTCTTCCAAGTCAGCCTCGATCTGCTTCTGTGGTCGGACCCAGAATTCGCCATGGATGATGCTAGGTTCAGGAACTACTGCGTCGTTCACTCTGCCATATTAGGTACAGATATGGAAAAGGGCAATTACTAGATAGTTCAAAGTTAAATGAAACATTAGTTGTGTTTGGTGGAGCTGGGGGGAATCGAACCCCCGTCCGTTTCGGATTCATCGTCCGCGATACGACCATTCCCGAGATTGTGGTTTTCGGCGCCCACACTGCCGGGTCAGTTGAGTCAGAAGACATCACCGCCGGTTCTTTCTCCAGCGTCAGCAGTCTTTCCTACAGTCAGCGGTCTTTCCCTGCTGTCCACCACTACTTCTGTTGCCAGGCTGTAGTGGTCAGGCCCCGGGAATCATTACTGGTCCCGATGACTCTCATGCGCCTAAAATCAGGCGGCGAGAGCGACACGAGAATTGCCGTGTCTTGTTTGCCCCGTTTTGGAGTCTGAGCAACTCCGGTCGCACGATCCAACGAAACAACCGCCACGTCGAAACCGATCAGCCCCTTGTCAAATAGCTATTTATAAAGGCCTCATGCGAAACCCTCAAATTATTACGATAGCGGGTAATTGTGACACAATAACAAAGGAGGAGAATCTTGAGTGAGCAATGTGATGTGATCATTTTGGGTACAGGAGCAGCCGGTTTAACAGCTGCTCTTGCAGCAGCCCATGAAGGCGCATCTGTCCGCATTTTTGAGAAATCTGAACTTATAGGCGGAACTACAGCTATGAGTGGCGGAATCATCTGGATTCCAAATAATCATTTACAAGAGGGATTTGGCGTAGAAGACTCCCGAGAGAA
>DBHP01000112.1:0-841 GCA_002295705.1 Candidatus Neomicrothrix sp. UBA825
TATGTTGCCTGACAGTTCAGAATAAACCGCACTTTAATAGAAATTTCTCGTGGTCATTAGTCACGTTTAGAACTGAAAAACCTTGATATCAGAGCACCGCATTCTTCTTGTAACACCCTGGGCGTAACGGAGAATTCATGATTTAAACGAGGGTCGCTGCCCAATTGATACAAACTTCCCAATGAACCAGCTTTGGGATCTTCAGCACCAAAAACAACTCGGCTAATTCTTGCACTTAAAGCTGCTCCAGCACACATTGGGCAGGGTTCAAGCGTCGAGATCAAAGTCGCACCATCAAGGCGGGAAGTCCCTAATTTTTTAGCTGCGTATTGAATAGCTAGTACTTCTGCATGAGCAGTGGGATCATTTTGTAATTCTCGTTCATTGTGACTGCTGGATATGATATTTCCCTCTAAAACCACAAGAGCTCCGATAGGTATATCACCATGACTCTCTGCTAACTTTGCTTCCTCGATAGCTATCAACATCAATTGTTCATCGGTCATTAGGGCTCTCAGTCAGGTAAATACCGTTTTCTTCTACTATGGCTATCAGAGACTCGAAGTACCAATCGCCTTTGACTTTTACATAGGTGTCTTCATACCGACCAATTATTCTATGAAAAGTCCCGTCTGCATGAGTATAAAGCATCAAGAACTTCCAATTACCTGAAGCTGAAGTACCAGAAATCTCAATAACTGGATTCGTTACGATATGACTTGACCGAACAATAAAGCCAGCGTCCCGCAACCCATACATAAAATCTGCAATTTCTTTCCGCCCAACATGGACCCTTGAATCAGCCTGTTCCGTTTGACCTAATTGCTGCCAAGTGCCTCCT
>DBHP01000112.1:1236-1852 GCA_002295705.1 Candidatus Neomicrothrix sp. UBA825
AGCCTTCAATCTACGGATAGCTTCTAGATCTTCAATTTTCTCTAATTTTGATCGCAAATCATCATTAATCAGGCCGGCAGTGCGAGCTACTTTCAATTCTTGTCTACGTAGTTTCTTTTCAAGATTAATTCGAGAATTTAAAGATGTCGGTCTAAATCGCATAACGCAATCTTAAGCAGAGATTTAAACTTCTCAAATAGTAAGGCTATTCTTCGTGTAATAAGGGGAATGGAATGACACAAATTAATGGAGTTGTTAACGAAAGATTTGCGGCAGTTGCCGAGGCTCTGCAACGTAATTTTGCAGACCCAGGAGAAATAGGCGCCTCAGCAGCTGTTGTTCACAATGGGGAATTAGTAGTAGATATTTGGGCAGGGCATACGGATGAACAGAGAACTCAGGAATGGGAGAAGGACACAATAACCAATGTCTGGTCAACAACAAAAACAATGATGGCCATATCCGCACTTGTTCTTGCTGATAGAGGAGAATTAGATTTCTACAAACCTGTTGCAGACTATTGGCCTGAATTCAAAGCAAAAGGAAAAGGAGATATTGAAGTACGTCACATAATGTCCCACACCTCAGGACTTTCAGGTTGGGGTAAGAAAATCTC
>DBHP01000112.1:2286-8180 GCA_002295705.1 Candidatus Neomicrothrix sp. UBA825
GGTGAAGTGATCAGAAGAATTACAGGAATGTCAATCGGTAGATTCTTCAAGGAAGAAATAGCAGATCCTCTAGGAGCTGACTTTCATATTGGACTAGATGAAAGTGAATTTCATCGTATATCGAACGTTATTTACCCAAAAGAAGAGTTCGGTGATCAAATAAAGGAATTTACAAAATCACTAGGGAAATATCGAATAAGTGGGAAAGTCGCAATGAAAACCTTCATGAATCCAACCCCAGACGATGAATCCGCTTGGGAAAATTGGTGGAGATCTGCTGAAGTTCCGGCAGCAAACGGGCATGGAAACGCAAGATCTGTTGCAATGATTCAAGGTCTTATAAGCAATGGTGGCGAGATGAATGGTGTGAAGTTATTAAAACAAGAAACGATAGATCTTATCTTTGATGAACAATCACATGGACCTGATCTTGTCTTACTGATGCCTCTTCGGTTTGGAATTGGTTACGGTTTACCCAATGAAGAGTTTCCGTTCTTACCTCAAGATGGAAAAGTATGCTTTTGGGGGGGTTGGGGAGGATCGTTAATCGTCAATGATGTTGATAATGGATTAACTGTTAGCTACATGATGAATAAAATGATGCAAACAGTCGTTGGAGATACACGTGGTCTCGGCATTCTTGAAGCTGCTTACGACTCTATAAAATAAAATTTACGCGCGGAGGAGGTGGGATTCGAACCCACGGTGGGTTTCCCCACACACGCTTTCCAAGCGTGCCGATTCGGCCGCTCTCGCACTCCTCCTAAAAATCACTTGAAATTTCAAGAGATTACTTAGGGTAGTCTTGAAAACTATCATTGCAACCTTCCTGACATTAAAGCAAAGTTATGTTTCCTTGTGCATTGTTTTATTAATTAGGTACGATGGTCACACATCCGTTTTTGGATGTGACGATTGGGTCCTGTGCAAACAGTGCCCGTGAACCGAGTCAGGGTCGGAAGGCAGCAGCTCTCAGCGGAACCATTGTTGTGCCGCAGATCACCTAATCGTCGCTTCCAAGAACGGATAGTTATATAAAAAAGATTAGAGATTTGATATTGCTTCCACACATGTCCAAGACGGGAACTAGTATCTGATCGATGGCTTATCAATCCTTATACCGAAGATATCGTTCGAAAACATTTCAAGAGCTAGTCGGTCAAGAGCATATTGTTACTGCGCTTAAGAACGCTATAACGGAAAATCGTGTAGGGCACGCCTATCTATTCAGTGGTCCTCGTGGAACAGGGAAAACCAGTACCGCACGTATTTTAGGTAAAGCGCTTAATTGTATTGACCTACAAGAAGGTGGCGAGCCATGTTGTAAATGTGATTCTTGTGATTCATTCACAGATGGAACTTCGTATGATCTTCAAGAACTTGATGCTGCCTCAAACAATGGAGTTGAGGCTGTAAGAGAGCTCATATCTAAAGTTGCGCTTGGCTCACCGGGAAAAATAAAGATATATATTCTTGACGAAGTTCATATGCTTACTACTGGAGCTGAGAACGCATTATTGAAAACTCTTGAAGAACCCCCTAGTCATGTTGTTTTTATATTGGCTACGACTGAGCCGCATAAAGTAGCTCCAACAATTCGAAGCAGAACGCAGCATTATGAATTTGAGTTACTCTCAGCAGATGACCTAGAAACGCATATTCGTTGGGTCGCTGATGATGCAGAGTTAGAAGTCTCTGATGAAATGATTAACTATGTCTTACGAACCGGTGGTGGATCGGCCAGAGATACGCTATCGGCGTTAGAACAGGTTGTAACAGCAGGTGGAATCCCACACGATGATGACAACGTGGGGGTAATACTTTCAGGCGTTGCTCATGGCGATCCTTCTCTCGTTATCAGTGGGTTAAGCAATGCAATTCAATCGGGTAGAGATCCCAGAGTAATAGGGGAGGCACTCATCAGCCGATTGCGCGATGCATTTCTTTTTGGTTTAGGGTCATCAACGGCGCACATGTCAGATCATCAAAAGAGTCAAGCTAGAGAACTAAATGAAAAGACAAAACTTGCAACTTTGACTCGTGCAATTGAAACGATCGGCTCAGCTCTTATCGGTATGCGACAATCATTTGACCCAAGCATTGACCTTGAGGTGGCCTTAATACGGTTAACTCACCCAACTCTAAGCACCGAACTATCTGCATTGGTTGAACGAATAGAACAACTGGAGTCTGGAACTCAGGTTGAATCTAATCAATCCAGAACCGAAGTTCCCCAATCAAGTCCGGTGTCTGAAAATCCTAAAAGTAAGGAAGCAGAAGAACCAATCATTGAAGATAAAGCTCCTGCCGAGTTATCTGAGGAAGGAAATGAAAGGGTTGAAGTAGCGTGGGATGCATCGAAGAAAAGTCTCAAAGGCCTAAGTAAGGCACTCTTTAAAGAACTTTCAATCACACAAATCAATGACGGAACTGTATTTCTTGCAGCTCCAAATGAAACACATCGCCAAAAGTGCATTGAGCGACTGCATGAAGTCGTAAGTGCTCTTACAGACCGCACTGGAAAAGCGTGGAAGGTTGAGGTTATCCTTCAAGCTTCTTCGAATACACCTGAAACAGTTAAAGAGAGTGTCACCAGCTCTGACGAAGAAACCAAAGCTTTCGATGTCCATTCTCTTGAGGATGCTCCTGAAGATGCGGGCGATGAGCTATCCATGATTTCTAAAAGCTTTCCTGGTGCAAAGATAATCAATGAGGAGACATAATGGCTCGGCGTTCTGCAGCCTTTATGAAACGGACTTCTAAATGAATATTTATACTCCGGCTCTCCAGAAATTAATAGATGAGTTAGGAAAACTACCAGGGGTGGGGCCAAAGTCAGCTCAACGTATTGCCTTCCATTTAATAAAAATTCCTGAACAAGATGCTCTTAGTTTGTCGGACGCCATTCAACTGGCAAAGCAGAAAGTCCGATTCTGTGAGACATGTTTCAATATGAGCGATGAAGTAATTTGCGAGATATGTTCTGACTCGCAGCGAGACAACAGTCTTGTCTGTGTTGTCGAGGAGCCTCGTGACATTGTCGCTCTAGAAAGGACTCGCGAATACAGGGGTCTTTACCATGTTTTGCAGGGCGCAATTAATCCTATTGACGGGATAGGCCCAGAACAATTGAAGATTCGAGAACTTCTAGAGCGCCTCAAAGGAAACACTGTCCTGGAGGTAATTTTATGCACAAATCCGAATATCGAGGGTGAAGCAACGGCGATGTATCTTGCTAAATTAATAGAGCCTCTCGGTATACAGGTATCACGCATAGCAAGTGGACTTCCAGTCGGTGGAGATCTTGAATATGCTGACGAATTGACGTTGGGGCGCGCTCTGGAAGGGCGAAGGAACATTTCAGGCAATGAATAAACAGCCGAGGTGACTGACGAGTGGTGAGTTCGTCAGCCGCCTTCGGAGGAGGGGAAATTTTATAATTTAAACGCAGTTATCCACATCCACTGGAAAAACAAGTAAATGTTTGTCTGCATTTCCCAAAAATCTGGGGAAATTACTCCCGAAGATTACATTTATGTTACATTACGGCATTTGTATTGTCAAATCTGATCAAAATCACCAAAAAAATTGGCTTTTATCAAGTATTGACGCTCAAAATACGTCATACAAATGACATAAATTAATAGAGCCAAACCCTCTCATCTGAACACAGATAATTTCACACTTTAATTAAAAGTGCATCTCCCTGGCCGCCGCCGCCACAAAGAGCAGCAGCGCCGATTCCTCCACCTCGTCGTTGAAGTTCATAAGCCAGAGTTAAAGCTAAACGATTCCCGGACATACCAATGGGGTGACCCAAGGCAATGGCTCCTCCATTCACGTTTACGACTTCATTTGAAAGACCTAAATCCTTCATTGACGCAGCAGACACAGCAGCAAACGCCTCATTGATCTCAAATAGGTCAATATCACTTAAGCTCATTCCAGAAGTATCTAGAGATTGATTGATAGCTCGAGAAGGCTGCGTTAACAGACTTGTATCAGGACCCGCAACTTGGCCATATGCAATAAGATTTGCCAAAGGATCAACTCCGTGACTTTCTGCAAAAGTTCTAGATACGACAATAATTGCTGACCCACCATCCGAAATTTGGCTCGCATTACCCGCAGTTATATTTCCACTCTCAGCAAATGCTGGACGAAGCTTTGCAAGACCAGCAGAATCAGTGCCTGATCTAACGCCCTCATCAACCTCAAATGACATAGGGTCTCCTTTACGTTGCGGAATTGATACAGGAACAATTTCTTCGCTTAACGTGCCAGCAGAAATTGCAGCACCAGCACGTGCATGAGAATCAGCCGCAATCTCATCTTGAACATCTCTATCAATAGAAGCAGAGGCTGCATACCGTTCAGTTCCTTCGCCCATCAGTTCCTTTTCAAGAGCACAGAACAGACCATCATGCTGAATTACATCTAAAATTTCAGAATTTCCATATCGATACCCTCCGCGTCCCTTAGGAATAAGGTACGGAGCATTTGTCATTGATTCCATGCCCCCTGCCACAACCACTTGAGCATCACCAGCTTCAATCATCTGAGCAGCAAGGTAAATCGCATTGAGGCCTGATAAACAAACTTTGTTAATTGTAATTGCAGGAGTCGACATCGGTATTCCAGCGGCAACCGCAGCCTGCCGAGCAGTAACTTGCCCAGTACCAGCCTGAAGAACCTGCCCCATAATCACATAATCAACTTGATTTGGAGCAATTTTTGCACGCTCTAAAGCTCCTGTTATTGCAATTCCACCCAAGGCAGCCGCACTAAATCCTGACAAAGAACCGGATAATTTTCCTATAGGGGTCCGAGCCCCTGAAAGCAACACTGTATTTTCCATCTAAACTCCAATCAACAGATAAAACCTAGCTAACCACGAAAGCATTTACACTAACAGTTAAAAGAACTTTGGAGCAATAATGATACTTACCGAAATTGATCACATCGCAATTGCAGTTCACGACCTTGAATCAGCCATTTCATATTATAAAGATGCTTTCGGAGCAGAGGTTCACCACAGAGAGATAGTTGAAAGCGACGGCGTAGAGGAAGCGTTGATAAAAGTCGCTGAAAGCTATATTCAATTAACATCAGCCACGACGGAAGATTCTCCAATTGCAAAATTTTTAAACAAAAGGGGAGAAGGACTCCATCATGTTGGTTATCGAGTTGATGATTGCGGAGAAGCGTTAGCCGAAATGATTAAAGCTGGAGCAACACCGATTGATAAAGCGCCACGTCCAGGCTCACGAGGAACAACAGTCGCATTTGTGCATCCAAAGGGATCTTTCGGAACATTGATTGAACTTGTGCAAGAATAAAAGAACTTAAACTTTTTAATCTAAAAAAAGCATGCAAATACATCTGATTGACGGTACATACGAACTTTTTAGGCACTTCTTTGGCGCTCCCTCTCATATTAATGGCAAAGGTCAGGAAGTTGGGGCCGTACGAGCCGTTGCCAGCAGCATGCTCTCTATGGTCAACCAAGGCGCAACTCATATCGGTATAGCAACTGATCATGTGATTACGTCTTTCAGAAATGAACTTTATGACGGCTATAAAGATGGTTCCGATCTTGATCCAGTCATACTTGGCCAGTTCAACTTACTTGAAGAAGTTTTAGACTCACTGGGCTTCATGATTTTCCCAATGATTGACTTTGAAGCTGATGATGGTCTCGGAGCTGCTGCCCGCAAAGCAACACTTAATCCAGATGTTGAGCAAGTAATCATATGCACTCCAGACAAAGACCTAGGACAGTGCCTTACTCAAGATGAGAAAATTATTCAATACGATCGGCGAAAGGAACAACGAATAACCTACGAAACAGTTATTGAGAAATTTGGTGTGGCACCTGAATCAATCCCAGACTA
>DBHP01000065.1:0-14791 GCA_002295705.1 Candidatus Neomicrothrix sp. UBA825
GCGAGTTACCCCAACAAGTCTCTTGTTTCTTTAATGAAATCTAAATGCTCCTGAAGGTCATTCAAACCACAGTTCATTGTGCAAATTGAAATATGGGTCCCGCCAGAGTCACGCCATTGCTTCGCTGTCTCTGCAGCAGCTTGCGGCGTCCGATCTCGAAGCGTAATCAATTCGTGGCCAAACTCTTGTTCATTTCGACCGAACTCACGCAAATGGTGTTCTGTGCGAATCTTGCCTTCCAAACAACGATCATGGTCACCGGCGTAAATAAAACCATCCCCTAATTTCCCTGCTCGCTTAAACGCAATTTCTGAGAACCCCCCGAGCCAGACAGGAATTTGCCGATTCGGCCTGATGTTAATATTTCCTCTATCGATGCGGTCATATTCACCTTCGAAGCTGAAAAGATCTTCTGACCAATATTTCCGGAGGAGTTCAATTTGCTCACTTAGCCGCGGTCCACGTTGAGAGAAATCTTGACCGAGAGCGTCATATTCTACATAGTTCCACCCAGTGCCAACCCCAAGTCTCAAACGTTCGCCAGAAAGCAGGTCAACATCTGTTGTCTGTTTTGCCACCAATGCTGTCTGTCGCTGAGGCAAAATAATCACGCCAGTAACTAACTCGATGCTCTGTGTGATTCCAGCAAGATAACTAAACATTGTGAAGGGGCAGTGAAATGGGTCTTCATTCGTATAAGGACCCCATAATTCAGGCTCCCTATCATCATGGGTAGCCCCGACAACGTGGTCATATGCCAACAAGTGGTCATAACCCAGATTTTCAGTGGCTAAACCGATTTCTTTCACTGCGATCGGGTCACCTTTTAATTCCGTCTGAGGATATACAACACCTATTTTCATTGATTCTCCTTTGATGCCCTCTCAGTTTTCACTATTTTCGCACCGATATCCATTTCAGATCTGTTTTTGTATTACTGGTTGACATAGTTAGATTAATGGCATACATTAATACGTAAGCACTCATACGGAGGAAACGATGGAATTCGGAATTTTCAGCAACGGATATATCCCAGGACCAGCAGCACACGATACTGAATCTGAGCACACCGAGCTCATGAGAGAATCAGAATACGCTGTTATCGCTGATAGAAATAACTGGAAATACATGTGGTACGGCGAGCATCATGGCTTGGTCGAATACAGCCACATGTCAGCACCTGCACCACTCATGGGCTGGGTCGCAGCACAAACAGAACGTATACATATTGGCTCAGCCATCACTAGCCTCCCGGTCACCAAAGAACACCCCGTGCGGATAGCTGAACGAGCAGCAATGCTAGACCACGTCACCAATAATAGGTTCGAATTCGGAACAGGACGGGGCGCAGGAAGTCACGAACTAATGACATTCAGCGGTACAGAGCCATCCCAAACTAAAGCAATGTGGGATGAAGTTATTCGCGAAATACCAAGAATGTGGGAACAAAAAGACTACTCATTCCAAGGAAACGGATGGTCAGTACCCGGTCCTCACAATATTCTGCCAAAACCATATGGCAAAGGACATCCCCCTATCTGGGTAGCGTGCGGAAACCCCGAGACGTTCGCAAAAGCCGGTTCCCTCGGAATAGGTGCAATTGCCTTCAACTTCGAACCAATCCACAATCTCAAAGGACGTCTCGAAGCGTACAAAGAAGCAGCAGCCTCACCTACCGAAATCATAGGACAGTTCCAAAACAACAATGTCATGATGACAAACGGCGTCATTTGCTTAGAAGATAGAGAACGAGCTCGAGAGATTGCGAAAGCTAGAGGGCGAGGATACCTCGTCACAATGGTCAACCTCTACCACGACACAATGCCAAAATCACCTGATGGGATTACGTGGCCGAATGCGCCTGCGAGCACACTGATTGAATGGACCGACGAAATGCTGGATCAAATAATTGAAGCCGGTTACATGTTGTGCGGAAACCCTGAAGAAGTAAGTGAACAACTTGAGGCCTACCAAAGCGTTGGATGTGATCAAGTCGTATTTGGTCTTCCAATTGAAGGTATGCAACATGAGGAAATTAAAGAAATGCTTGAAATCTTCGGCGATCAAGTGATTCCCGAATTTGATAAGGATCCTGTTCATTCAACAACCCGAATGAGAGAAACTGCTCAGCCTAAATTTGAAGCATTTAACAATGAGCTTCCATCTGAAGTTAACGAGGTTACAGTCATTCCTGACTCCGCGATTCTTCCGCTTAGCGCATAACACAACCATATGCCCCGTAACAGTTCGGATACCAAAGCTCTGTTACTGGACCATGCTGAAAAAATGTTTGCAGAAGGTGGCGTCTTCGCTGTGACTAACAGGCAAATAACTGAAGCCGCTGGCCAAAAGAATGAATCAGCATTGAACTATCACTTTGGAACACGCAATGAACTCATAATTGCGTTGTTGACTCGGCGAAGTAAAGATCTTGATGCGATTCGAGCAGAATTATTAGTGGATCTTGGTGATAAACCTACAACCCGAGAACTCGTCCAGTTGCTTGTTGAAGTCTACGCAAGTTGTCTTCACACGGAGAGCGGGTGCGATTACCTACGCATCGTGGATCAGTTACGGGGTTGGATGACTGATTGGGAGTTCGTATCTTCTTTTGAAGACGATAACGTTCACGAGCATCTGAGATACATTCTAGGCAATCTACAAAAGCAGACTGATAGTCAACGGGTTCTTGGCATGATCATGCTGATGACTGCACTGACTGCAAGTCGAGCGCAACTCGTTTCCGATAATCGGCAACTTCCCAGCTCGCATGAAGAATATGTTGAGGCGCTCACTGACATGCTTACCGGAGTCTTGCTCGGACCTTCGTCATAATGTTGAGCTATTCTCCGTAAAGGGGGAATATGAAACTCGCACTTGGACTAGAGGTTTATAATAAAGCAGTATTAGATCTCCCAACATTGGCGATAGAAACTGCAGAACGTTGTGGTTATCACTCAGTGTGGACAGCTGAGGCGTATGGATCTGATGCGCTCTCAACCCTCGCATATCTCGCCGGAAAAACTACAACGATAAAGTTGGGAACTGCAGTCGTTCAGGTCGCTGCACGAACACCAGCGTCAACAGCCATGGCTGCAATGACAATTGATGCTCTTGCCGGAGGGGGTAGAACCATTATCGGTCTTGGGGTTTCAGGTCCCCAAATCGTTGAAGGGTGGTACGGGCAACCTTGGGGAAGCCCCCACCATTGGTTACGGGATTATGTTTCCATAATGAGAAAAATATTTGCTCGTGAGGAACCTGTAACTCACATAGGCAGACAACTAAGCCTTCCATATACCGATGAGGGATCCATTTATGAAGGTAAAGCACTTAAATCTATCCTTCACCCTGTTGGGAATATAGAGATATGGATCGCTTCCGGTGCTCCACTGAACACAGCTTTAGCTGCAGAAGTAGCTGACGGATGGCTCCCAATGGGTTACGGACTTGACGGTTGGGACATACACGGACCAAATTTAGAAACAGGATTTCAAAAGCGAAAAGAGAACGCTGTGCCACGTGAAAATTTTCAATTATTTACAAATCTCAGCGTGGAAATAACAGATGACATACAGGGTGCAATAAATCGTCGTAAACCTCAGACAGCGATGTACGTCGGAGGAATGGGAAGTGAAAACAACAATTATCACAGAGATTCAATGGCTAGAAGAGGATTTCCAGAAGCAGCTCAAAAGATTCAGGATTGTTGGCTAAGTGGAGACAAGGAGGCAGCAGTGCGCTCAGTCCCAGATGAATACATTGACCAAAGTGGTCTCATAGGTCCAGTGGAGAGAATACGTGAACGCTTTACTTCACTCGTCCCCGATGGAGCAACAGGGCTGATTATACGAACTACTGATAGATCAACGATTGAGTTAATGGCAGAAATAACCCAATCAGAATACGGCCTTGAATAATGATCAACATTCGCATAACGAATACATGCCAAAAGTGAAAAGGAGCCAAGAATGCCCGAAGCAGTGAATGGAACAACAACGATCCACTATGACACGAAGGGGGATAGAGAAAACCCGTCAATCCTACTTATCATGGGTTACACCGAACCCATGACCTCATTCAGAGATGGTTTTTGTCAACTTCTTGTCGACGCTGGCTACCACGTGATTAGATTCGATAATCGTGATGTCGGTTTAACTTCTAAAACACAAGGTGACCCACCAGATCTTCAAGCAGTCATCACTGCGGTTATGACAGGTCAAACCCTTCCTAAAATTCCATACACTATTGAAGATATGGCATCAGACGCATTTGCTGTTCTTGATGCTGCTGGCGTATCTTCGGCACACATCGTCGGAGTATCCATGGGTGGCAATATCGCTCAAACTATGGCGATCACGAACCCCAGACGAGTGGCATCAATGATTTCGATCATGTCAACAACTGGAGCGCCTGGAGTAGGAATAGCGACCCCTGAAGTAGGGGCTAGTTTAAAATCACCGTTAGGAATAGAAACGAAAGAAGAAGCAGTGGAATGCTCGCTACATAACTATCGCCTCTTCGCTGGGCCTTTATTCGACGAAGAAGCTCATAAGAATCTCGCCGCATCAAATTACGAACGGAATTGGAATCCCTTAGTCACTGTTTTCCAACTAGCAGCTATGCTGGCGGGGCCTGACCGAACAGACGATCTCCAGTCAATAGAAGTTCCTACCCTGGTCATTCATGGAGCAAAGGACACCCTTGTTCAGGTAGACGGTGGTAAGGCAACTTCGGCAGCGATCAAAAACTCTCGTCTAGTAATATTTGATGAAATGGGACATGAGATGCCAGAAATACTATGGTGTGACATCACGACAGAAATTCTTAATCATGTACAAGCATCCGAAAGGGCTTGAAAGAGGGGAAAATGGCAGAGGAACCGGATAGTTATGAAGATCTTACCCAATGTGGGCTAGATCAAGATATTGAGGCAGAGCTGCTTCAAACGCAACGCGAATGCACGTTCATGTGGACAAATAAAAAAGGCGAGGCGTTTGGAGTAATCATGTCCTTCCTTCCAAAGGACGGAAAATTATGGCTGACATGCGCTGAGCGAAGAGCCAGAGTGCCTGCCCTGAGGCGGTTCCCGCGAGCTTCAGTTTGTGTGAATAGCACAGGGACCGTCTTAGGTACCGGAAAAACCGTTACGTATAAGGGCGACTGCGTCATACATACGGGAAGAGACGTGAAAGACTGGTTCTACCCTGAATTTGCTCGTCACCTTCGCCCGGAACCTAAAGCAGCACAGGTCTTCCAAGACTTCCTCGACTCGCCTGAACGAGTCGTCATAGAATTTACACCGGACTATAAATTGTCGTTTGATAGCTCGATCATGTGGGCGCGTTCACCCGAAGCAGCCAGCAACAAAGATGATCCACGAAACCAGACGGAAATCTGATTAGAAGCCCCGCCAGTTAGGATCTCGTCGCTCTCGGAAACTATTGACGCCTTCTTGCGCGTCCATAGTCCCATTATTAAGTTCAACTGCCCAACTCTCTTCTTCAGTAATTGTGCGACGATCAACATCCAAGGATCTATTAACCAGCCATTTAGTGAACATATGCGCCTTGGTTGGACCAGTAGCCAGTCGTACTGCCCACTCCATCACAGAGGGAATCAATTCTTCACTCGGAACTACTTTGTTACATAACCCCAATTCAAGGGCATAATCTGCAGGAATATCGTCGGCAAAGAACATCAGTTCTTTCGTCTTCATAGGACCAATAAGTCTCGGGAGGATCCACGTTCCCATTGCATCGGGAACCAAACCTCTGCGTGCAAAAACCTCAATAAACTTTGCATGATCAGCCATGATTACTAAGTCGCACATCAACGCAAGGTGTACACCCATCCCAGCCGCAGTACCGTTAACAGCAGCTATTACTGGTAATTCGCAATCAAGAATCGATGACATAAGAGGGTGCTGCCCACGCAACATCATTCGCCTTGGCTCTCCAACAGCCAACGCAGGAGCATCATCTGGACGCTGAGCGTACTCACGACCTACTGAGATATCTGCACCTGGGCAAAAGAGTTTCTGCCCAGTCGCTGTTAGAACTACAGCTCGGGCATCAAATTGGCCATTTAATGATTCAAATAATCCTGTCATCCTGTCACGCATACCCGGAGACATTGCGTTTCCTTTATCTGGATTATTGATCGTGATCCACGCAACTTGGTCAATAATCTCAAACTGAACTTTCTCGCTGAGATCTTCCTCGTATGACATACTTTCAATCTACCCGAAATGATTTAATCCATACAATGACGCTCAAGAAAGAAAGTTACAGTCGGTGAACCACTATCTCAGTACAGGAGAAGGTAGATACCCAAATAGATCTGTATTCGCTCGAATGTTTCTAATATGACAATATTAAAGTACGCTCCAAATGTGTTTAAAGCAGTGATCTTTGACGTAGCTGGAGTCTTAACAGAAGGAATAGGTGCAATCCTCCTAGAAGCAGCTGCCGGAATTGAAGGAGATCTAGACCAATTAGCTGAAGCTCTAATCCCAGTTTTTATGGGTGAAGGAGACTCCGATGTTGCCGGGCACAGGTTAGAACGTGGTGAAATAACTTTGGATTTCTTTCTATCATCTCTCGGCGAGGTGGAGAAGGAAGCATGGACGATTCTGCACCCAGACTCAAAGAAATTCTTTGGGGATAGTCTGCAGCCAAAACCAGAAATGCATGATTTCGTTACTGAAATAAAAGAAGCCGGCCTCAAGACAGGACTGATTTCAAATAATGTCAAAGAATGGCAACCCGCTTGGGATAAGGTAATTCCCGGCCGAGACCTTTTTGACGCCACAATCTTTTCCTCAGAGGTTGGCTGGAGGAAACCGAGCTCAGAAATCTTTAACATTGCGCTTAGTGAACTAGATGTACAACCTCATGAAGCTATTTTCCTTGATGACTTTCCTGCAATGGCTCAAGGAGCCCGAGACGCCGGTCTACATGCAATTGACGTCCACGACCACGGCCTCGCCATACAAGAGACAAAAGCCTTACTACAAATATAAAAGCCAACTTTTCCGGTCACTGAAACTCTCGTATGGTTTGAACAAAGCGAGGTAGAAATGACTGAACGATACTACGTAACAGATTCTGATCTTTCAGAACAACATACGTTATATACGCGAGCCAACGTTGGAGAAGTTTTCCCCGACCCTGTAACACCTTTAACGAGCAGTACTGGTCTATATCAAGCTGAGCTTGGTTGGAGGGATGCCTGGGAGCGTATGGGAGCATTCACACATGAAGAATTTCCACAAGATAGATTCGCCCAACTTGGAGTCGTCGGTGGGTATTGCTACCTTAACGCATCGCTTATTCGACTATTTGGTGTCCGCGCACCAGGGCTGTCATGGGAAGATATGGATGAACAATTCTTCGGCGCTATGCCCGGGGTACCTCCTTATGAACAACGCTCCGGAGATGAGGACCTCGAGAAAACCCAGAAAATAGGTGAAACTTTCCAATGGGCTCTCAGCCACACAAAATTGGAAGACCTTCAAGAACTAACAGAAAGCAAAAGCGCTACTAAAAAGCTTCGAGATGACCGACCGGATTTCTCAAAATACTCAAACGAAGAACTATTTGACCAATATCTGGAATTACTAAAACTTCACCGAAAATATTTCAGCCAGCACATCTTCACGACGTACATGGCAACAGTGCCAGTTGGAATCATTTCGGGTGTTGCAAATGCAGTAGGCCGCCCCGACCTGCTTCTACCTATTATCGCAGGCTTTGGAGAAGTCGATTCCGCTGAACCATCTCATGCAATGTGGGATATGGGTCGACTAGTGCGCAATAATGTTCACTTGACCACCGAGTTTGATAAAGGTGTCACAGGTTTGATTGACCGCCTATCACAAAGCGAGTTACCTGAAGCCAGTGAATTCTTAAAAGCGTTTGAACATTTCGTATATGAATACGGATCGCGAGGACCAAATGAATGGGAAGCGCGTTCGCCTTCTTGGGAAACACGGCCTGAATTAGCGCTCAACGCGATCGACAGAATGCGTTTAGCTACTGATGAACTTGCCCCCAAAACTCAAAACGCTGAGCGGGCTACACAACGTGAGCAAGCAGCTATAGAGCTACTTTCAATGGTAGAGGCTGACCCAGAAGTGCATGGAGAGCTCGCAGTTGGCATCGCAGCTTCTGCCGCATGGTTACCGGCACGAGAACGAACAAAAACGAACAACATTCGACTTATTCATGAAATGCGAATGATTATGCGAGCGATTGGGGAACGCATGGTTGAAACGAATGGATTTGATGAAATAGAAGACTTTGGTTTTGTGACCGACGAAGAATACGCTTCATTATTTGCGGAACCCACTTCCATGCTTGACACCATTCGGTCAAGGCGCGAAGAATACTACAAATTACTTGAACGTGAAGCGCAGTTCTTATTTGATGGGCAAGCTGACCATCCAGATACGTGGCGAAGACGCGACGCAGTTTCAGAGGACATACTAACAGAAGGCGAAGTGCTTCAAGGAATGCCAGGATGCACTGGGTCAGCTGAAGGAACGGCTCGGGTCATCCTTGACAGTAACGATCCAGCATCACTTCAACCAGGAGATATCCTCGTGGCGCCCCTAACTGATCCATCATGGACACCATTATTCGTCCCGGCAGCAGCAGTTGTTGTAGACGTGGGAGCTCCGCTTTCACATGCGATAATTGTCAGTAGAGAGCTGGGAATTCCATGTGTAGTATCAGCTACGGACGCCACGCGTAGAATCCCAGACGGCGCCCGCGTCAATGTCAACGGTGATACCGGGGTAATTACTGTTCTAGAAGTGTGAATTATCTAGGAATGTCACTCCACGGAACATCTTTATCTACACGAACGTCCCCTGGGAGTCCTAAAACTCTTTCGCCGAGTATATTTCGCATGATTTCACTGGTACCACCCTCAATGGTATTTGCTCGGGAGCGCAAGAATTGACCACTGATAGATCCTGAATTGTGGGCTTCTTCGCTTCGGACCATTGGATAGCCGTTGGCATGCAACATACCGTCCGCTCCCTCAAGTTCAATGCACAGTTCAAAGATCTTTTGATTTAATTCCGCGCTGAATAGCTTCCCTATTGAACCGCCTGGGCCAGCATCACCGCTTTTAGCCATGACTTTGGCTCTTTGGTTCGTTAATCTCAGAATTTCTGCTTTACCCCAGAGATCGGCCACCCGATCACGCATCACTCTCTTCTCAATCTCGGTGAGGTCATCCTTTTTCGTATTCCAAAGGTTCATTAAACTACGAATTGGGCCACCACCTTTTCCGCCGCTGCCACCACCGAGGGCAACCCGTTCGTTCATCAAGGTAGTGATAGCTACGCGCCATCCATCTCCCTCGTCACCCAGTCTTTGGTCATCAGGGACACGAACGTCAGTTAAGAAAACTTCATTAAACTCCGCCTCACCAGTTATCTGATAAAGAGGTCGAACTTCAACACCCGGAGCATGCATATCAAGAATAAAATAAGATAACCCTTTGTGTTTCGGAGCATCGGGATTCGTTCTCGTCAGTAACATGCCGAAATTTGAATGATGCGCAAGAGTTGTCCAGACCTTTTGGCCATTGACCACCCACTCATCTCCGTCACGAATAGCTTTACTAGGTATACCGGCAACATCTGATCCGTGCGTGGGTTCAGAAAAGAGCTGACACCAAATATCTTCACCGGTGAAGATCTTTTTCAGATGCTTTTGGTGCATTTCCTCAGTCCCATGGTTAAGAACAACCGCAGCTCCCATTCCTATGCCTATCGGGTTCACAAGAAGATCATGGTAGGGAACTTTGGCTTCACGAAGGACTTCATCAACAATGGCTTGTTTTCCTCTACCTAGTCCCAGCCCGCCTTTACCTTCAGGGAAATGAACTAAAGCTAAACCAGCATCAAATTGGGCACCTCGAAAGGTAAATTGATCAACTGCGTGTGGATCAACCTCCTCAATTAATGCTTCTGTTCTCTCTTGAAGTTCTTGATCGCTTATTGACACGAATTTCTCCGATCGTCGTCGCTGGCTCGCATTTGGCGAAAACACCTAATGGTCATTAGCATGTGTAATGTTTATAAATATAGTATGGCTACGAAATGCCGTACCACGCCAAATGGTGTGTCAACTTTCATAGCAAGGAACCGAATATGCGAGAAGTAGTAATTGTTGAGGCCGTCAGAACACCTCTTGGCAAGAGAAATGGTGGATTATCCACCATGCATTCAATTGATTTGCTTGGCGCTGTCCAATCAGAACTATTCACACGAAGCGGAGTTGATCCTTCAGAGGTGGGACAGGTCGTTGGAGGTTGCGTTGGTCAGGTCGGCATGCAAACCATGAACGTAACCAGAAATGCATGGCTCACCTCAGGTTTACCACTTGAAGTAGCCGCTACCACGGTTGATGCACAATGCGGATCCTCTCAACAAGCCACAAATCTTGCATATGCTCTTGTAGCAGGCGGAGTAGTAGATGTAGCTGTAGGCTGCGGCGTTGAGTTAATGAGTGGCGTTCCTATGGGAGCCACAGTTCCAAGAGGAGAAGCTGAGGTTGGCAAGCCAGTTAACAGAGGGTACTGGGAAAAGTATGAGCTCACATCACAATTTGAAGGTGCAGAACGGATTGCCAAACAATGGGGGATAAACAGAGAAGAACTCGACGCATTCGGGAAACTTTCACAGGACCGAGCCATACAAGCCTGGGAAGAGGATCGATTTGGATCCCAAATTCTTCCAATTGATGCACCTGATATTGGCGAAGATGGACAACCAGCAGATTCCTCGCACACGGTTTCGCGCGATGAAGGTCTCAGAGAGACAAGCCTTGAAGCATTGGCTGGGCTTCGAACGAATATGCCGGATGGTGTCCACACAGCGGGAACGTCCTCTCAGATTTCAGATGGGGCAGGTGCTGTACTTCTGATGACAAGAGAAAAAGCCGATGAACTCGGCGTTAAACCAATGGCTACCATTGTCGACTCATGTCTCGTAGGATCAGATCCCGTCTTGATGCTCACTGGACCCATATATGCAACGCAGAAACTACTTGCAGATAATGGACTTCAAATGAGCGACATCGATGTCGTAGAAATAAACGAAGCATTCGCTTCCGTTGTACTTGCATGGGAGAAAGAACTTAACCCTGATATGGAAACAGTGAATCCAAATGGTGGAGCAATCGCTATCGGGCATCCTCTAGGTGGAACAGGGGCAATACTTCTAACGAAAGCAGTCCACGAGCTTCACCGCTCCGACAAAGAGCATGCAATAGTGACCATGTGCTGTGGTGGAGGCCTAGGAACCGGCACTTTAATAAAGCGACTATAAGAACCGCCATGACTGACAAACCCCCCAAATTAACCGCTCCGCCCTGGGCTTCCATTGAGTGGAGCATTATGAGGGCGGCTCGTGAGATTAGAAAATCTTTTGATGCAATCTTCAACGACTTCGGTCTGAACCTGTCAGGGGCAGCACTGCTGGCGCTAGTAATGGAGCACGGCCCTCTTTCACAAACCAAATTAGGAACGTCCCTACAAATGGGAAGAGCTTCCGCAGGAGCACTTGTTGACGATCTAGAAACAAGGGGAATCGTTCGGCGCCAGGCAAGCCCTTCTGACAAGCGAGTCTGGTTAGTTGAGCTAACAGACGAAGGTCAAGAGCTAGCTAATCAAATAGAGCAAAGGCATAGGAAGCTCAGAGATGAGTATCCAAAGGTCGCAATTGAAAATGACCTGTCAAAAATGACAGTCACACTAGACCTCATAACGGATAACCTTCAGCAACAGCGAGAAAAGAAAACAAACTAAGGAGAACCATAAATGGACTTAACAGGAGCATCAGCTGTCATTACCGGAGGAGCATCCGGAATCGGCGAAGCGAGCGCAAGAAACCTAGCCGGCCTAGGAGCACGATGCGTCATCGTCGACTTGCAGGACGAAAAAGGAGAAGCAGTCGCCAAAGAGCTAGGAGGCTTATATGTAAAAGCTGACGTCTCTAACGAGGAACAAGTACAAGCCGCAATGGACGCAGCTATGGAAATGGGGCCTTTACGGGCATTAGTGAATGGTGCAGGAATCGGAAGCGCTTCTCGGACGGTAGACCGAAATGGTGACCCTATGCCGCTAGCACAATTTGAGTTCGTAATTCGAGTAAACCTCATAGGTACGTTCAACTGCATCCGACTTGGAGCAGCTTCCATGGCTAAAACAGACCCACTTGATAGTGATGGTCAACGAGGGGCCATAGTAAACATGGCTTCCGTTGCGGCTTTTGATGGGCAAACAGGGCAAAACGCCTACTCAGCTTCCAAAGGTGGGGTTGTAGGAATGACACTTCCGATAGCACGTGATCTTGTACCGCTCGGGATCAGAATAAATACAATTGCTCCCGGACTTATCGATACACCAATCTACGGCGAGGGAGAAGCCTCAGACCAATTCAAAGCACACCTTGGTCAAAGCGTTCTTTTCCCCAAGAGACTCGGGTACGCCAGTGAGCTCGCATCAATGGTCACTGAATGCATCACAAATGATTACATGAATGGTGAAACAATCAGAGTAGACGGCGGCGTTCGCCTTCCACCAAAATAAGGAGTAAGAATGACTGAAAATAGCGCAGTACTCACAGAAACAAGGGGCAGAGTTCTCTTAATCACACTTAATCGTCCTGAAGCCATGAATGCAATCAACACAGATCTTGCTCAAGGTCTTCTTGCAGCAGTTGAGGAACTTGACTCAAATGACGGACTAACTGCAGGCGTATTGACCGGAAACGGGCGAGGATTCTGCTCAGGAATGGACCTTAAAGCTTTCGCAGCAGGCGGACCGCCAAAAGGATTCGATCAATTTCTTGAAACAGGATCAAAGAAACCACTCATAGCAGCAATTGAAGGATTTGCCTTAGCAGGCGGTCTTGAGGTTGCACTAACTTGCGATCTCTTAGTCGCAGCCAAGGATGCAAAGATAGGAATCAGAGAAGTTAAAGTCGGTTTATTTGCGGCGGGAGGCGCTTTACTTCGATTACCCCGAAGGCTCCCGTACTCGGTAGCTATGGAGATGGCGTTAACTGGTCAACCAATAACATCTGATGAAGCGAAAAGCTACGGACTAGTTTCACGAGTCACTGACAATGGAGGAACTATCGATGCCGCTTTAGACCTAGCAGAACAGATAGCGGAAAATGCGCCACTAGCCGTGGCTGCGTCAAAAGCGTTAATACAAGCACAGCAAGGCATAACAGAAGAGGAATTCTGGGAACTTCAAAAACCCCACATGGTAAAGGTCTTCACTTCAAACGATGCAAAGGAAGGTCCAGCATCTTTTGCTGAAAAGCGATCACCTAACTGGTCAGGGACGTAGAAGCAAGCTTTCGTTGATTAAAGGAGAAAACATGAAATTAGCAATGTTGCTTCCATACTCAAACAGGTTCTCGGAGGCAGTTGATCGAGTAGTCCAACTTGAGAAAGCAGGACTTGACTTAATTTACGTACCCGAAGCATACGCGGCTGATGCTGTTTCAGCCATGGGATACCTTGCGGCAAAAACAGACACTGTGCAAATAGGATCAGGAATTCTTCCGATTTATAGTCGGACGCCAACTCTATTAGCAATGACCGCTGTAGGAATGGATGAAATATCAAATGGTCGTTTTGTTCTGGGCCTGGGAGCTTCAGGCCCACAGGTCATAGAAGGCTTTCATGGAATTCCATACAAGGCCCCACTGGGCCATACCAGAGAGGCAATAGAGATATGTAGAAAGGTATGGAAGCGAGAGGAAAAGTTAACATACGACGGAAAGTACTATACGCTTCCTCTTCCGGAAGACCAGGGAACTGGATTGGGTAAACCTTTAAAAATTATCACCCACCCACTGCGCCCAAATATTCCCATACACATAGCCTCACTGGGCCCAAAAAATGTGGAACTGACAGCTGAGCTTGCTGAAGGCTGGCTCCCGACACTCTTCATGCCTGACAAAGCAGATCTCGCATTTGGTGACGCTCTAAAAATCGGACTTAGCAAACGCAGTAATGATCTTCCTCCACTTGATATCGTTGCTGGAGGAATGGTAGCGATCGGTGACGATGTCAAACAGTACCTTGATTTCGGACGACCGAATACTGCTCTTTATGTAGGGGGCATGGGAGCGCGAGGAAGAAACTTCTACAATTCTTTGGTCCAACGATACGGTTTCGAGCAAGAGGCTCTTCAAATCCAAGATCTCTACCTGTCAGGGAAGAAGAAGGAAGCTGAAGCAGCAGTTCCTCATGAACTGCTTGAGGGCATGAATCTTGTCGGACCGGAAGGCTACATCAAAGAAAAAATAGCCCAATTCGCTGAAGCAGGCGTGACCTACTTAAATATCGGACCGATTGGATCACCTGAAGAGCAAATGAAAATCGTTGAAAAGCTGAAGGAAATCATTTCCTAACGATCAACGGGAATAGTTAACTTCCCTTTAGATCCTCAATAGACAATCTAAAAGCATCATCACATTTCGAATCCGCAGGTGGGCGCAAAGTAACCCCGCTAACGAGGTCACCGAATCTTTCATGCACCTGATCCGCCAAACCATCAACTGAACAAGTAATAACAACTTGATGAAACAACTCATCAGGTATCAACCGGTAGTTACCCTCGCCTTTACCGGTCGAAAAGCGTTTCCTCAGATCTGCACCTAAATCCCTAAAGCCCAGAAGCTCAAGAGTCGGCGCATAAGCAGGAGTTGAATATAAGAAAGCAAGCATTCTTTTCTTCTCTTCAATAAGTTCCT
>DBHP01000065.1:15205-34874 GCA_002295705.1 Candidatus Neomicrothrix sp. UBA825
AATCAAAGGAATAACATTTTCTCTCAGGTGCAGAGAATGCGAATTAGTTGGATGTGTAATTAAGCCGTCACACTGTTCAGCAGCTAAAGCACTGAATCTTGGACCCACCGCTCCCAACCAAATTTCAGGAACGCGGACGTCACCTAAAGACTCAGGAAGAAATTCATCCTGCAAACGAGATAAATTATAAAATTCGCCATGAAAGGGAACACATTCCCTCTGCTGAAAAGAATCAAAGCATGCCTTTACAGCGCCAATGTACTCACTCAACCTCTTCACAGGTTTATCAAAGGGCATTCCGTATCGTCCTTCAATATTTTTTCGGATCTGAGTGCCTAAACCCAAGTCAAAGCGACCCTCAGATAACTGTGCAAGATCCCAAGCAGAAAGAGCGGAAGCCATGGGGCTTCTAACAAAAGCTAGAGCGACTCCTGTACGGACATGTAACGATGACGTTGCTGATAAAGCAAGAGATGACACGACAAATGGGTCATGAACCATTTCAGGAATATGTAAAGTGTTAAAACCCAACGACTCGACTCGGCGAGCGTAGTCTTTAACATCGCGTAACTGCATTCGAGGATTAATCCCAGCAACAATCTCCATTTACGCTCCTTTATACCTTAAGTAACAATAGAAGAATTTCTGCTGAGTTACTTTTCCACATAACTTTCAACTAACGTCACATCATGATCTCATTGATTGAATTTAAACACAATGCCAAGGACTGGCTACAAAAGAATCTTGAAGTTGCACCTCCAAACTATGGAGCTATCCTGCCACCAGCACTAGAAAAGAAAGGTGTTGATTGGCAGAAAAGATTATTTTATGAAGGATGGGCAGGAGTTCACTGGCCCAAAGAACATGGTGGACTAGGGCTCACGCCTGAGCACCAATCTATTTGGCTTGAAGAATGCGCTCGAGCCGATGTTCCACCATACGTAAATATGGTTGGTGTTGTTCTCGCAGGACAAGGTGTGCAAATTTATGGGACAGATCACCAGAAGAATCTTCATCTCCGATCAATTATTGATGCAACACAACTTTGGTGTCAGCTCTTTTCCGAACCTGAATCCGGATCAGATTTAGGGTCACTTCGCACAACCGCTGAACCAGATGGCGATGGCTGGGTAGTGAATGGCCAAAAAGTTTGGTGCAGCGGAGGCCGTTACAGCAACTGGGGAATACTTATGGCCCGAACAGACCCAAATCTACCAAAGCATCGCGGGATAAGTTTCTTCTTAATTGACATGCATAGCGATGGTATAGAAACACGGCCACTGCGCCAAATGACAGGTGAAGCAGAATTTGACGAAGTATTCTTCACCGATGTTTCGCTTCCGCAAACGGCACTCCTTGGACCGCTAAATGGAGGCTGGCACGTAGGCATGGACATCTTGACAAAGGAAAGAGGCTCAATAGGGGCAGGAGCAATAACCATGCAGCGAAGACTAGATAGCCTTCAATCTCTAGCAAATAAAGAACTATCTCACGACAAACGTCAACAGCTTATGCATTTGCTCATAAAAGGGAAAAGCTATCATTACTTAGGTCAACGGCAGGGGCCGGCCGCATCGGTTTCGTCTTCTTTGAACAAATTAGGAATCACAGAATTAATGTTTGATATCGCTAACTTGCGAGCAGATATTGCCGAAATTGAAGCACTATTATCTGGATCTGGCTCCGACAGCCTTCTTTCGGCACCTGGTGCAAAGATAGCGGGAGGGACTTCACAAATACAAAAGAATATCATCGGTGAACGAATACTCGGCCTCCCAAAGGAACCTAAGCCCAACTGACTGTAATCAACTACTGCAACTCAGCATCGAACACCCAGCTCGATCCTTCGCCCAATCAGGACGTTTCACAAACCATTTATCAAATTCTGGTTGTTCATCGTAAGGGTTCTTCAGCATTGTCTGGAGATCATAAAGCATGCTGAGGTCCCCTTGTTCCGCAGAATCTATCGCTAGCTGAGCCAAATAATTTCTCAACACATACTTTGGGTTAACTTGATTCATTTGCTTTCTTCGCTGTTCATCAGAAACACCCTGATTACGGAGCACATCACAATAATTCTCAATCCAAGTACGAAGAGATTCCCAATGTAGTTGAGGCTTAGACTCAGGTTCGTAGTAAGCGCTCTTTAAGAGAGCGGATATTTCATCAGTACTGATATTGGACCCCACCGTTATAGAAGATAATGAGCGGAAAAAAATAGTCATATCTATTTCTCCCGTTTCAAGTATCGAGAACAAATCTGTAATCACTCGTTGCGATGGGGCTGAACTATGTTCAACCAATCCCAACTTGGCAGCTGCCATATCAGACCAACTTCGTGCAAAGATTTCCTCGTACTCATCTAAGGCTTTTTGTAGCGGCTCAACATCGCCCACGACTGGGTAAATCGCATTAGCTAACTGAGCCAAGTTCCAATGGCCCACAGCGGGTTGATTACGGAATCGGTATCGACGTTGGTGCCTGTCAGTGGTGTTAGGGGTCCAATCCGGATCAAAATCATCAATCCATCCATACGGTCCATAGTCAATAGTAAGTCCATGTATCGACATGTTGTCTGTATTCATAACCCCGTGCACGAAACCAACACGTTGCCAATGAGCCATTAGTACGGCTGTAGAGGAAACGACTTCTTTGAAAAAATCAACATACTTCTCAGATGAATTCTCATTAATTTCCGGAAAGTGATGCCTGATTGTGAAGTCAAGCAACGTTTTTAACCCATCAGTATCTTCGCGGGCTGAGAAGATTTCAAAGTTTCCAAATCTAATAAATGAATCAGCTACCCGACATACAACCGCACCGATTTCTTCAGCGAGATTTCCATCGTAAAACATATCTCGAACAACGTTATCTCCTGTACTGCAAAGGCTAAGTGCACGTGTGGTAGGAACACGAAGGTGATGCATAGCTTCACTGCATAAATATTCTCTAATGGATGATCGAAGGACCGCTCTACCATCACCACTTCGAGAATATGGCGTAGGCCCAGCTCCCTTCAACTGAAGCATGTAGCTATTTGAATCTATTCCTGTGACTTGCCCTAAATTGATTGCCCTACCATCGCCCAGTTGCCCGGCCCAATTCCCAAATTGATGCCCCCCATAACACATTGCATGTGGATCCATGTCCGCGGTAATCGCATTTCCAGAAAAAATTTCCGCAAATTCAGTAGAACTCGCAACCTCGCTCGTTATGCCAAGCAGTAAACGAACTTCTTCGGACACAACAAGAGTCGCTGGAGCTGCTGTGGGAGTAGGAAGAACTCTTGAATAGTATGCGTTATGAACTTGACGGCGAGTATTAGCAAGCTCCTCATCCCCACGTAATTCATTTGTGAATGGGTTCTCAAAGGTCAGGTCTCCTAATTTCACTTGTCGGATATGTGATTCAGGTTTCTCCATCAAATCTTTCCTTTTCCAGCTTCTACGATAGTTCGCAAAAACCATTGTCACCATCTACGATCAGTTTGTGTGGAAACATGAAGATGTAGATCCATTTAGCGATGAGCCTCAACCTGAGATAGCAGTTGTAAGAGATGGCGAAGATTTAAACTGGGGAATAGTTGAATCATTTTTGCGGGACTCTTTACCTCAGGAGATAGATACTGCTGGAGAATTTGATGTCCATCAGTTTCCCAATGGTGCAGCGAACTTAACATACCTAGTTTCATTTGGGGCAACTGAACTCGTTTTGAGGCGGCCACCGTTTGGGAATCTAGCTCCAGGAGCTCATGATATGGGAAGAGAATATCGGGTGCTATCAAAACTTTGGGAGATCTTCCCGATGGCACCTCGCGCTTATCTATTTTGTGATGATGTAACCATTGCTGGTGCCGCAATGTTTGTTATGGAACGTCGCGTCGGTGAGGTAATACGTGGGATTGTGCCCCGTTCAATGCGGCATCATGACCGTTTAGGTAATCGAATTGGTCGTGCATTAGCCGCAGCGATTGCCGAATTTCATTCATTGAATCCAACTGACGTAGAGCTGGAAGCCTTAGGGAAGCCAGATGGTTTTGTGCTACGGCAAGTTGAAGGATGGAAAAAAAGATGGGATCTAGTTCACGATGAACGTTACCACCAAGGAATGAATGACGTATATGCTGCTTTGATAGCTGATTTGCCAGAGCCTCAACGAGTAGCGTTCGTCCATAACGATCTCAAACTTGACAATTGCATGTTTAAACCAGATAACCCAGATGCGGTGCACGCAATATTTGATTGGGATATGACGACACTGGGGGACCCACTCATTGATTTTGGAACGTTGCTGAATTATTGGCCTGACCCAGACGACGACCCCGATGCTGTCAGAGGAGGTCATGCCGGGCTTAATCAAATGGGACTTCCAAGTAGGTCCCAATTAACAGAATATTATGCAGAGCAATCTTTACTTGATCTGGCAAATATTCATTGGTACGAGGCATTCGCACAATGGAAAACGGCGACTGTGCTCCAGCAACTCCATTATCGGTGGAAAGTTGGGGATAGTACGGACGAACGAATGTCAACCATTGCTGATGGCATTCCGCGTTTTATTCAAAAGGCCGAAGAACTGCTCAGTATGTAAGCTATTCGGTTGCGTCGTAGTTGTATAGCTCTCTAAGTTCTCGTTTGAGAATTTTTCCACTTGCATTACGAGGAATCACATCAATAAATTCAACAGCCTTCACAGTCTTAAACGGAGCTAACTTCCCTTCGCAGTGGTTTATAACATCATCTGCCGTAAGTGAGTCATCTGCACGAACGATTACAGCTAGCGGTGATTCACCCCACTTTTGTGATGGAATTCCGATGACTCCAGCGTCGTTGATCTTTTCATGAGTCAGTAACACATTTTCTATCTCTGCTGGATAAACATTTTCTCCACCAGAAATCAACATGTCTTTAACTCGGTCAACGATTGTCACGAAACCATCCTCGTCCATTGTTGCGACATCTCCTGTCTTGAGCCACCCATCAACCAGCGTCTCTGCATTCGCCTCAGGTCTATTCCAATATCCAACCATGATATGGGGCCCTTTCACCTCAACTTCTCCAGCTTCACCAGGAGTGCACTCGTTGCCTTGCTCATCCACAACACGTACTTCAGTGAACGTAAACGCTTTTCCTGTCGATCCTGCTCGTGTAACAGCATCTTCTGAAGAAATGATGCAAGCAGGTCCACAGGTTTCGGTTAAACCGTAAACTTGATGGATTTCAATTCCCATATCCGTGTAGGTCTCAATTAAAGACACCGGAACCGGAGCAGCACCACTGATAACATTACGCAATGTTGAATGGTCATGATTGTCAGCATCATATGTCAGCAACATGAATTGGAGCATGACTGGAACCATCAAAGTTGTATTGATCTTTTCATCTCGGATCAAATCCCAAGACGCAGCTGGATCGAATGCTTTCATGAGAGTTATTGATCCACCAACGAAAACAGATGTGATCACAGGAGTTAGTGCACCAACATGGAATAAAGGTAAAGCATTTAGGAATCTGTCAAAGTGCTGCATATCTGCTGTGGTTGCATTTGTAATGTTCGCCCACAAGACCGTGTTGTGACTGTGCATTACCCCCTTAGGTAAACCAGTAGTACCGGACGTGTACATGATGAAAACAAGGTCATCATCACCTCCAGAGGTTGCAGGTTCAGCGGTGCTCGAAGAGGACATCCAGTGGTTGTAATCAATAGCACCTTCGATAGTTTCACCACCTACTTGGATAAAGGTCGAAATGTCTGTTTTATCGCCACGGCTTTGAAGTTCAGCTACAACCTCAGCGAAATCTTCACTGAAAAGAAGAACTGTAACACCGGCATCATGAAGGATAAATTCAAGTTCGTCAGCGACCAGTCGCCAATTTAATGGAACGTTGACTCCTCCGATCTTTGCAACTGCAAAGAAGGATTCGATGAATTCTTTTCCGTTCATCAAAAGAAGCCCAACACGATCTCCAAGCGATACTCCAGACCCGACAAGAGAATGAGCTACTTGATTTGATCGCTCATTAAGTTCTCGGTACGACAGACGGGTATCGCTGGCAGGTTCATAAACCGCTTCCAATGCACTGTCTCTACGGGCTCTATAAGTGAGGAAATTTCCTATATTCTGTGGCATCTCTACCCCCTTCGCTAAGAACATCATAACGGGATCAAAGCAATCTGAAAATTCTTCCTCATATCCGATTCACAAATCTATCGAAGTAAACGGTAAGGTTCATTCATGCTTAGATCTCTCAAAGGTGTGCTTCGGTTCAAACGATTTGAAAAGAATCCTGCACAACGTCGACTGAATAAAGCGGCGAATATTGCCGATCTAAGAACTATCGCACAGCGGCGGTTACCGGGTGGGGTCTTTGACTACATAGATGGGGCAGCAGAAGATGAAAGAACCTTACGCGATAATGTCTCAGCATTTTCTAATTATAGATTTAAGCCCAGAGTGCTGCGCGACGTATCAAATATTGACAGTTCAGCAAAAATACTTGGAACTGCTACTCCGTTTCCCTTAATATGTGCACCTACTGGCTTTACTCGGATCGCACACTCAGATGGGGAATTGGCAGTAAGTAGATCTGCTGCAAGAGCAGAAATACCGTTCTCATTGTCGACAATGGCGACGAGGTCAATTGAAGAAATACACGAGACAACAAAAGAGTTGGAAGAAGCGCAACACTTTGCTCCCAGGAACTGGTTTCAAGTCTATGTGTGGAAAGACAGAGCTTTATTGAGAGACCTTCTGGATAGAGCCAAAGCGGCAAATTTTGAGGCAATTGTCATCACTGTTGATACTGCAGTCCTCGGCCGACGAGAGCGCGATGTCAGACGAGGGTTTACTCTCCCTCCACAGCTCGGGATCAGTACTATTCTTGATGGAGTTAGAAATCCAGGATGGACTTGGCGCTTTGTAGCCAACGAACCGATAAGATTCGCAAACGTTGTAGGAAAATCAACCGATGACGGCAGTACTGCTGTTTCTTTGGCTGACCACGTCAACGAGCAGTTTGATCAATCTCTCTCATGGGATGATATTGACTGGTTCAAGCAGCATTGGGATCGTAAAATTGTTTTGAAGGGAATCCAAACAGTTGAAGATGCCAAATTGTCTGTTCAGCATGGCGTTGATGCAATAGCATTATCAAATCATGGTGGCAGACAATTAGATGATGCACCAAACCCAATAGACCTAGTTCGGCCGGTGTCTGATGCTGTGGGCGGACAAGTTGAAATTTTCTGCGACGGAGGTATCAGAAGAGGTAGCGACATCGTTAAGGCAATTGCGTTAGGAGCTGATGCGTGCATGATTGGTCGGCCGTTTCTTTACGGTTTAGGTAGTGCTGGAGAAAAGGGTGTTGATTGGGTCCTTAATTTCCTGAAGGAGGGAATGCATCAAACAATGGCGTTACTGGGAGCCAAAAGCCTAACCGACTTACAACCAGATCTTATAGAGACTAGAAATCAAATCCATTCTTGATACTGGTTAATCCTCAAAATTATAAGTCTCTGACTTTCCTGAAATTCTCAGAATTACCGCTGCGGCTAAGAAACAAAAACCCATCACGAGAACAACCGCTTGCGGGCCGAACTTATCTGCAAGTGGTCCTTGGATAATGGAACCTAAAGGCGCTCCTATAGTAAAGACCATCAAGTACATTGCCATGATTCTCCCACGCACAGGTTCTGGAACACGAAGTTGAAGGGTGGTATTGGTAGTCGTGGCCATCACTAAATGAGCGCAACCCACAATGAATATCCCAGCAATACCAGCCCAATAGAACGAGGTTGAGGCAAGAAGAATCTCGCCACAGCCATAGCCTATTAATGAACCGACCAGAAGGTGCGACCGCTGTATTCGTGTAGCAAAAGCAGCTAGCCATGGGGCAATAAAAACTGCTCCAATGCCATACATTGACATTAAGAGACCAAAACGAAATTCGCTTGCCTCAAATACGTTCTCGATAAATAGAATGAGATGTACCTGAACTAACGGACCACCTAAAACAGCCACAAATGTCGCTGCCAGATATCCAGTCATAATCGTGGGTTGCGTTCTTGCGTATGCCCAACCCTTAGCAAATTGGCTCAATTGGGAGTCAGTGCGACTAGCGAGTGGACTTGACGGAGTCCTAGGGAGTGTGAGTAAAGTGCAAAAGACAACTAGGAAAGAAATACCATTTCCAAGGAAAGCCCAAGCCGGGCCAAGGACAGCAAGGACAACTCCACCTATGCTCGGACCAATAGCTCTTGCTGCATTGAACTGGGTCGAGTTTAAGGTGATTGCATTCATCAGGAACTCTCGAGGAACTAAATCAGCTACGTACGCTTGCCAAGCCGGCAAGGCATACCCATTACCAATTCCATAGATGACATTCACGGCAACATAAACTAATGGTTCACGCACTCCTGCCCACCATAGGAATGCATTTGATACGGCGATAGTGGCTAAAAGCACTTCGCATACTAATAAAATCTTTCGTCTTGAGAGTCGATCTGCCATGGGGCCTGCAAAGGGGCCAACAATTGCCATAGGAATCATTAATGCAAATACCGAAGCACCTACCCACGCACCGGACTCGGTCATTTCATACATAATGAAAGGAGACGCTATCCCCTGTAGCCAACCACCACTATTAGACGCTAAACCCGCAAACCAGAATCGTCGAAAATCTCGTATCCGTAGCGCAGAAATAGCGTCAGATAATTTCGGTCGGGATAGGTTCTGAGATAATTCGCTCATCTGTTCCGACTCTCTCCCTCATTTGGACCCTGCTTGTTGTATGTGTCTCGAAGTTTGCTCTTCTGAATTTTCCCCATGGAATTTCGTGGAAGCTCCTCAACGATAATGAACTCACTGGGGAATTTAAAATCTGCAACCTGATTCCTTAAAGCGTCTTTGACTTTTTGTTCTGAGAAAATTCCGTTAGCGACTATAACAGCGACAACTTTCTCACCTAAATCATCGTCTGAGAGTCCGATTACTGCCGACTCAGCTACACACTCAATATCGTCAAGGTGCAGTTCAATCTCTTTGGGATAAATGTTCTCACCTCCGCTAATAATCAGATCTGTATTTCTTCCTTTTAGATAAAGCCTGCCATCTTCATCTATCACTCCAACATCACCTGTTACCAAGAAACCGTCGTCACAAAGCACTTCAGCTGTTTCCTTTGGTTTTCGCCAATAACCGTTAAAGAGGTGATCTCCAGTAACTTCAACAATACCTACCTCGCCCGGATCACACTCTCTTCCGTCATCGGAGAGACGCATTTGAACCCCTGGTAAAGCAAACCCCACAGAACCCGGAACGCGATCACCATATAACGGATTGGACGTTATTATCCCAGCTTCTGTCATTCCATATCGCTCAAGAATTTTGTGACCAGTTCTGTGGTGAAAAGCATGGTGAGTTTGCTCGGTCATTGGTGCAGAACCCGAGGTAAATAAACGCATTTCAGAGCAAATCTCTTTCGTGAAATCATCTCTGGATAACAAGCGGGAGTAATAGGTCGGCACTCCCATAAAAACAGTTGCTCGCGCCAAATTATCTATAGTTTCAGAAACGGAGAATTTTTCGAGAAATATAACTTCTGCAGCGCTAAGCATTGCACAATGCATTGCCACAAATAAGCCATGAACATGAAACAGAGGAAGTGCGTGTAGAAGAACATCTCTATGCGAGAAACCCCAAAGCTGATTTAACGCAGACCCGTTTGCTATCAACGCACGGTGGCTAACCATTACTCCTTTGGGTTTCCCAGTTGTTCCGCTCGTATAAAGTATGACTGCTGTATCCTCACCAGATGATAAAGCGTACTCTGTTAGAGAAGGCGACTCGCTAGCGCGCTTGGAAAGAGTGCCGGACGTGCCGATAGTTTCAACCGCTATATCAGCATTGACTGAGCTATCAGGATCTAAGACAACTATCGCTGGCTCAGCATCTTTGATGAGATAACCCATTTCCTCTTCGGTAGATGAAGGGTTGACGGGAATGAATACCGTCCCTCGCTGAAGGCATGATACGTACAGAGCTAATGAGTGAAGAGATTTAGTAGTTTTGGCTAAAACTCGATCTCCCTTTTCGATACCGTATGACTGCAGGGCACTTGCATACCTTGCTGCTAACTCAAAGAAGTCTCCGTAGCTTACAGAGAGGCCTGAGGGGGATGATAAGAAGCGCTTTTGCTGTGAGTCTTTAGCAGAATCTTTTAGGGCATGAAAGAGATTCTTAGGCATCGGATACTTTACGTTTGTTCCGAAAGGGGATAGATCCGCGAGCGATTGCAGTCATAGCGAACAGGATAAGTACACCGCCGAGAAGAACTGATGCATCGAGTTCTTCATCAAAGAACATGGCTCCACCTACAACACCGAATAATGGAAGGAAGTAACCAATTACCGAAACTTGGCCCGTGGTCCCTATTTCATTTGCTTTTAAAATCGACAGAAAAGACAAATATGTGATCAGACCAAAAGCGAAAAGTATAGGGATATGCCATGACGCAAATCCATCGTCTGGCTTTGAAGCTACATCGAAGCCAATCGTTAAAATAAAGGACATCACCCCTGCGACCAGAAGGTTTGGGGCGATCAATGCCATTGGTTTATGACGCAATGTCAAAAATCTTGTCAGTACTCCAGCAGCTCCTGCGATACATGATCCTAGGAGTACAAGAAGAATGTCCCATACGTTGCCCCCATCATCAATTGATCCGGCAGCAAGGATAGTAACTCCTCCATAGGCAGCTACGAGTCCGAAGGCTTTCAACAAATTAAACCGTTCATCTTCGAAAACAAAATGAGCAACAATCGCTGTAAAAATAGGTCCTAACGAGATCAGTAACGTATTTATCCCCGCAGGAAGGCGATCAAATCCGACATTAAATATTAACGATGGGCCTAGCGAACTAAAGAATCCCAGAAGAATACCGGCTGGAACAGAAGACCACCGCAATTCTTTCATGAATATTCCATGAATCAGTGCAATGAGACCTCCGAAAAGAAAGGGAACCCACGTCACAGTGAATGCATCAATGCCATCGTTCGTTAATTTCTTAACAAGCAGACCACCGGCACCAAAGGAAATTCCAGTAAACGCTACGAATCCCCAAACACTCGCATTTATATCAGAGGTCATCCGCGGGGCCATGGGAATGAACTCTACACCCTGCTGTAAGGATTCAATTCCTTTATCAAACACACATAGCTGTATTCTCTATTCATAACCTGTGTGCTACAAAGGTATGGGAGAGTTAATGACAGACATTCCAATTTCTTTATCTCAAGTCACGGCAGACTGGTTGGAGCAACAATTTCATGCTGCAGGACACGATATCTCTGGGATAATTGAGTTTAATCATTCCCCGATGGAAGGATTCACAGGGGCAATGGGTGAAGTTGGAATCTTCACCATTCAATGGGAAGAAGGCTCGGATCCAAACCTTCCCGAATCTTTCGTGGCGAAATGCCCGCTCGACGATGATATTGCCAGGCTGTATAACGAAGTGATGCAATACTACGTTCGAGAGTCTGGCTTCTACGCAGATCTGGTAGATCAAATTGATATGCGGATTCCAAACTGTTGGGTAAATAGATTTGATCATGAAACCGGGCGAGCGTTTCTTTTACTTGAGTATTTAGGACACGCAGAAAAGGGTGACATTCTAAAAGGGTGCGAAATCAATGTCATGGAGAAACTTGTAACTGACTTGGCAAGGATGCACGGAAAGTTCTGGATGGATCAACGATTACGAGAAATACCATGGCTCATTGATTGGACTGCTGAGAGCCTAAAGCTGGGGATAGACATAACGAGGCACTCATGGAAAACGCTCGCATCTCAAGAACCAAACCGTTACCCCAAAGAGCTCTTTACCGTTCTCGAGTCAACATGGGTTTTCAACACAGTTGAATGGCTAGGTCACTATGCCAAAAGGGATTGGACCCTGACACACATGGACTATGAATTAGATAATGTTCTCATCGATGATGATGGACCTATTGTCATCGATTGGCAAAGTCCCATGATTTCGCATCCAGGTGTTGATCTGGCTTGGTTACTTGCGGCATCCCATACTGAAGAAACCCTATCTGTAGAAGAAGACTTCCTAAAACTCTACCGAGATACCCTTTCAAGCAGTGGAGGACCTAGCTGGTCCGCCGAGGAGCTAGAAGAAGCACTAGCCTGGGGAATCCTATATCCCGTATCTTGCCAAGCTGTTCCCTATCTTCAGGATGTTTCTGCGTATGGTTCAGGAGCAGACAGAATGCATCAAAGATTCGAGAAATTCTTACAGGGGTCAATTGATGCCGCCGTGAGGTGGAACCTCGTCAACCATTTGCAGCCACTAATCTAAGAAAGAAATCAATGGACCTTATAATTGTACGTCACGCACGCCCAGAGAGAGTTGAAAACGATGATACGGATGGGCCAGCTGACCCGCCACTTTCTCAACTCGGCATAAAGCAAGCTCGGGCAGTCGCTGATTTTCTGAAAGGAGAAAAGATTGACCAGATCGTGTCAAGTTCTATGCGTCGGGCGCTAGAAACGGCAGATCCATTATCGAAGCTGACTAACATAATCGTTTCATCCCGAGATGATCTACGCGAGTCCGATCACAACAGCTCAACATACATACCTGTTGAAGAAATGACATATGATTCAGCCCCTATCCAAGCCTACATAAATGACCCTTTAGCAGTTTTTGAAGGAGATTATGACTCGTTCCGCGATCGCGTTGTAGGAGCATTCGACGATCTAATTTCCACTCACAGCGGCAAAACAGTTGTCGTCTTCTGTCATGGTATGGTCACATCAGTCTACCTACAGACTCTATGGCAATTAGATAATCCATTTATGATCCAGCCTGATTACACAGGAATAACTAGAGTTCAAGCATCAACGAATGGTCTAAGAACAGTTCGAAGCATTAACGAAACAAGTCACGTTCGAGACTTGATCCAACGACCTACATTTGGAAAGAAAGCCTAGGAGACATCAAGTACTGAGAAGTCGACTCCTGTAAGTTCAACGCTCTGCTCCCAGAGAGCACGACCATCGTGGACATCATATGCAGCTCTTTTCGCCTCCACTTTTACGGCGGGTCCCCGAATTTGTAATCGATGGTTCGGCCCGAAGTAATCACTACCCACAGCTTCGGGATCGGTGGCTGCTCGCAATGTTGGAATTGCGCCATCAGCAGCAGTTTGACAAATAAAAGGACCTATCTTCTCCCAAATATTCTCGGCGTAACGATGAACCGTAATTTCAGGTTGAAATTTAACAATATTTGACTCTGCCATGCCCGGATGAGCTGCCACCGAAAGAACATCTGAGCGTGAAGCCCGACTTAGTCGTCTATCAAGTTCAGTCGTAAAAACAAGGTTCGCAAGTTTGCTTTGAGCATACGCACGCATCTTTCCGTATCGTCGCTCAGATTGTAAATCGTAGAAATTCAAAACACCCTGTCTGTGTGCATTGCTTGCTACATTAACTATTCTGCTACCCGGATTGTCCAATAACGTTCCCATCAAACGACCTGTCAATGCGAAATGCCCAAGATGATTAGTTCCAAACTGTAATTCAAAACCATCTACTGTTGTCGTGCGAGGAATTCCCATCACACCTGCATTATTGATCAGATAATCTAACGGCCGCTTGGTATCTGTAAACCAATCAGCAAAGTCCTCGATAGAAGAAAGGTCTGCTAAATCAAGGTGAGCCACCTCAACTTCACTGCCTGGATGAGACGATGTAAGTTGATCCATGGCTTCGGCGCCTTTTATTGAATTCCTTACTGCAAGGATCACTGAAGCTCCACGCATGACAAGAAACCGGGCTGTTTCAAGACCTATTCCTGAATTGCTTCCAGTTATAATCGCCGTCTTCCCAGTTTGATCGGGAACATCGTCAAAGGTCCATCCAGATTTTGAAGCCATATAAACACGCTACTTCAAGAATCACTAATTCAATAATTTGAGCTAAGCGGGAGAGACTATGGCCTCGGTTTGATAAATAGGCCCTCCGCTTCCGCACAAACCCGATCACCGGCCCGTAATTCTCCCACTATGACTGCCTTTCGTCCATTAATAGTTTCGACCCAAGCCTTTCCTGATAATTCAATATCCAATGGGGTTGGTGAAAGGTAACGAATAGATAATGTTCCCGTGTATCCTCCATGACCGCACATAACACAGGTAACTCCAAGTAATTCATCCATAAGAGCGGCAACGTGCCCTCCGTGCACCCCTTCAGGAGGGCCACAGTATTGGGAGTCAAAACTTCCAGTCGCATACATGACCTCATTCTCCATTGTGAATAGAAAAGGGGGAGCAATCGGGTTTAGCGGACCTATGATTGGGCTGTACGGGAAAAACTCTTGAGGTTGCAAGCCTTTTAAATCATAATCCTTTCCAGTATCTGGCCGAAAGAAATGCTCTTGGGGTCTCAAGCCTGCCTGCATTCTCTCTCCTTCCACCTGATAGGAGGAAAGGTCTTCTCGAATGGCTCGTATTTGTTGAATTAGATCAGTCAGAGGTTTCCCTTTACTGATTCGTTCATCAAAATCAGCGGTTCTCACAGATGACACTAGTTTTCTTAATTCACTTACTAATTCAGACTGAATGCTTTCCTGACTATGTGGATCAGATTCTTTGTTCATAGTTGCATACGTCCAAATAAAGCAAAGTGGTCACTTATATGAAAAGTCTTTTCACTCCTGATGACCTTACCTTCAAGAATCTGCAGATCTCCAATCTTGATATCAGGATGATTGATACATCTCGTAAATGATGCTTTGAATCGGGGACTATCAACATGGAATCGGTTTCTGAAGCTATCCCACGTAGGGCCAGGAAGATCAGGAACTTCTAGACCTGAATCTTTAATTTTCGGGATCTCGTTTGTCCTCGTATTCGTATCCCCGATGATTGCAATACGTTCGGTTGGGGAAGAATCAATCACGGCGGCTATTTGCGACAGGCGTAATTCAGTATTTCCCTTGCCAGGCGCTAGATGAATATTTGCCACAGTCAAACCAACTTCCATGAAGGTCACAGATAAACCAAACCCTTCAAGAGGTGTGAGAGTCACTTCAAATTCTGATAAGCGTTGAGAAATTAAAATGGCAAGGTGTCCACTGTGGCTTTGCGGATTTGCCCGAACCATATTGTGGGTTTCAATATAAGGAACCAAACCCGGAAGTTCTTGAAAGAGAACAATATCTGGAGATAATTCAATAACTTGTTCTCGAACCACCTCTTCAGTGTCACACAATTCCCAATGTTGGGGGGCATGGGCTGATCGGTTAAGCAGGGCCAAATTCCAAGTTAGGAAAGAGAAATGATTTTCCATGCGAAATTTAGGAATAGTTACAATTCCATAAACCACGAGTACCAGTCGTGGTAGTGCTGGATCCTTGCCTCATCATCGTTCAAGACCTGTTTTGAGAAACCTCGCGATCGCATGCCGTTCTGAACATCACGAATTAAATGAACATCCTGATCAACTGTTATGTCCATGGTTTTCCTTCCGGCTATGACGTCCTCCTGGTCAAATTCATCATGTTCGGGTCGCTGGTCAGGGATTGGCTTTGGTTTAGGCATGTGTTGAAGATCTCCGACGTTTTCAGCATCAGGCGAAGGTGGCATAACGAAAGTAAATTTGTCCCAGTAACATTTACTCGGGTCTGTGCGATGTGGGCGAGCTCGCATAATCAGAGCAGTATCAGGTTGCAAAGTGATCATGGAGTTTGGAAATATGTTGTGTTGAACAATGTCACTTAGTTGATCATCCGTTAGCTGGTCATAGTCATAGCCGAGTACAGGACCGGCATCTCTTCTCGCCTTCTGGACTGCCTCGCGAATATCTAAAATACGACCTTCAAATTCTTTGGGATCCAGTCCCATTGTCTCCATTTGTTTTTCCATTAATTTCGTAGGTTGATCTGGGACAGGCAAACGAGTATTGACGGTAAATCCTTCAATATAAACAGTCGTATGACCATTTTCCCAAAGGGCAATTTCTCCTCGGGGGCAGTCAAAGATGAGAGCATGCTGCGGGTGGATATGCTCAACGTGATAGAGCTCTCCAAAATTGTCAAAGACCGCTTTCCAATTGCACTCAAGGCGAACAGTTTGGTCCTGTACGAGCACCATTTCTTCTAATCTGTAAGGCTCTATTTGCTTTTTTATTGGCCCAATGAAATCTTCAAAGCTAGGGGCGTTTTCGTCCATACAAACCCACACAGTTCCAGCCCACACCTCAGACCGAACCGGTACAAGTGATTGATCATCACAATTGATTCCATTGCTGAATAGATCAATGTCGGGAACAACAGACAACTTCCCATCTCGGTCGTAAGTCCATCCGTGGTATGGGCACACGAAATTTTTAATCCAGCCACGGTCATTCACCATGATACGAGCTCCGCGATGCTGGCAAGTATTGTAATGGGCTACTATTTCGCCATTATCAGTATGAGAGATAAGAATTGACTCAGGGCCTATATTTAAAACGAAGTATTCGCCAGGTTCCGCAACATCAATAGCTAGCCCTGCGAAAACCCAACTATTTGGCCAGAGCTTATCCCATTCATCCCGCATAATATCTGTCGATAAATAACGATCCGGAGTGATATCCTTCTGGCCAGATGGAGGGGCATTATCCCCACCTTGAATTCTATTCGGAACTCTGTCCGGCACCCTATGAGTCGTATCAGTCATAGTTTTCTCCCCAAATCATAATAGCTGCCGATAAAGAGAAAGGGAAATATTGGATTTGGCACGGTTAGGAGACTTTATCCGATACTGTCCCTGTATGGAATCACTTAGAATTTTAGAGGGAATTCGCGTTATCGATATGACGCAATATCTCGCCGGTCCAACAGTCACACGAATGATGGCAGAGATGGGTGCAGACATCATTAAAATAGAACAAGCTCCCTCAGGCGACCCGTCTCGCAACTACGCAATTATCAACGAGAAAGGTCGAAGTGGATATTTTGTTCAGCAGAACCGAGGAAAGAAAAGCCTCTGCATAAATTTTGATGAGCCAAGAGGTAAAGACATTCTTTTGCAACTAATTGGTGAAGCTGACGTCTTTGTTGAGAACTATGGACCAGGAGTCCTTGAAAGAAGAAATTTAGATTGGGATGCTTTAAGGAAACTCAATCCTGAACTAATAATGGCTTCAATTTCAGGATTTGGTAGAGAAAGCGCCATGAGTGATAAACCTGCCTTTGATATGATCGCTCAAGCTTTCAGCGGAACAATGTACATGACCGGGGATCCCGAGGGACCACCTATGCCAGTCGGTCAATCAATTGCTGATGTCATGACAGGAGTGCATGCAGTAGCTGCGATCGGGTACGCACTTTTTTATAGAGAACGAACGGGAAAAGGCCAATTCTTAGATATTGCTATGGTCGATTCCTTATTTCACTCTCAAGAACTCGCAGTACAAGGCCCGTCCTTAACACGGATGAGGTGGAAACCTAAAAGGTCAGGTCATTTATCAAGAATTAACAGCCCACTTGGTGCCTTCAAGGGGCCACAAGAATGGATTGTAATCCAATGTATGGAAGCGCAATGGCCACGCTTTGTGGAAGCGATAGGGAAACCAGAACTCTTACATGATGAACGTTTCGCCGACCTTAAAGGAAGAATGAAGAATCGTGATGACTTAAACAATATCATTCATGATTGGATGCAAAGCTTTGACAACGACCAAGACATTCTTGATATTCTTGCCGAGGCGCGTGTCCCTTCGGGACCTGTTCTTGCACCCTATGATGCGATAGGTCATCCATATTTTGAGTCACGCGGAGCTGTTCGAGAAGTTACTGACCCACTTCTTGGAAACGTGCATATCCCCGGTGATCCGCTCAGGTTCTCTGACTTTCCTGAACCGCTAGACCTGGTAGCACCAACTCTAGGGCAGCACAACCAAAGCATCCTCGAGTCACTTGGCCTGTCCGAAAATGAAATAGATCAACTTAGTAATGACAAAGTCATAATCAGCGGAGATACATAATGGGAGTGCCATTAGACTTTGACGAAGCCAAAGAACTTGATGTTCGGGAACCCCTCACAGAACTTCGCAACGAATTCGAAATTCCCAAACACTCTGATGGCACCGACCAAGCCTATTTTGCCGGAAATTCATTAGGGCTGCTTCCCAAAAGAACACGCCCTGCGATAAAGGAGGCCCTTGACCAATGGGGGGGAAAGGGCGTTGGTGGTCATTTTGATGGCGAAGAAGCGTGGTACCAATTAGATGAAAGTATTGCTGCGCTCCAGACAGACATTGTCGGTTGTCTTCCTTCCGAAACAGGCATAATGGGATCATTGACGACCAATCTGCACATGTTAATGGCTTCCTTCTACAAGCCAACTAGTGAAAGACAAAAGATCCTCATTGAACCCCACGCATTTCCATCTGATAGATACGCAGCTGCGGCTCAAGTAGCCTGGCACGGTGGAAACCCAAACACAGATGTTGTCACCCTCGAAGCAGAGAATCCAGACCACCTAACACCAGATGACCTTGAACGCACCCTGCACCATCACAAAGACATCTGCTTAGCGCTACTAGGAGGAGTTAATTACTACACCGGTCAGTTCCTTGATATAGCATCCATGTCCCCGATACTGAAAAGTCAGGAAATTACATTTGGTTTAGATCTAGCCCATGCAGCAGGAAATGTTCCTTTAGAACTTCACGACTGGGAAATTGATTTTGCTTCATGGTGTACATATAAGTACCTAAACGCCGGACCGGGAAGCATTGCCGGCTACTTCGTAAATCACAAACACCACACAGATAAAAGGTTGATACGCCTAGCAGGTTGGTGGGGGAATGACCCTGACACACGATTCGATATGCACGGGCAGGAACATTTTATTCCTCGACAATCTGCAGATGGATGGAAAACATCAAATCCCTCCCTTCTAGCCATGATTCCTCTGAAAGAATCACTAGAAATGTTCGCAGAGCACGGCATAGTTGCCCTCCGAGAGCGGTCAGCGAGGCTGACAAAATATTTTGAGAAGGGCATTAAGGCAATCAAAAATATTTCCACAATTACGCCTACTGATCCCAAACGACGGGGCTGCCAGATTTCAGTTCGGGTCCCCGGAAGCGCATCTGACCTTGAAGAACAACTTATTGGATGCGGAGTTGTTCCTGACGCACGCGATCCAGATATCTTACGATTCGCTCCCGTCCCCATGTATACAACATTTACAGATATCGCCAGAGCAGTTCAGGAACTTGATCGACTTGTTGCAAATTAGACGCTCTTGAATCCCCAAATACCGAAATAATTTGATAACTTCAATGAACATGAAAACACCTAACATCCTTCTCATCGTTTCAGACCAAGAACGTCAACGCGATTGGTTGCCAGCAGGACTAGATCTACCTGCGAGGCAACGCCTACTTGACGAAGGTTTAGAATTTACGAATTACTACACTCACACTTCTCCATGCAGCCCATCGCGCGCAACACTATTCACCGGACAATACATGCTTCAACATGGAGTCTTAGAAAACTCAACAGGTCCTGAAAACACAAACCTTCCAACCTCCACTGCAACTTTTGGCCACATGCTCCGGAACATCGGTTACAAAACTGGATACAAAGGAAAATGGCATCTACAA
>DBHP01000110.1 GCA_002295705.1 Candidatus Neomicrothrix sp. UBA825
ATGCTGAACGAATAATCTTTCTCGATCCATAAGAAAGCATGAAAGGGAGAAAAGTATCTCGTTTTGTGATCGTCCCATCAAAATCAAAAACTGCAACTTTACGGTTGTGCATTGTTCGCCAGAAAATTCGCAAGGCGCTGAAGTGTCCGCTCTATGTTTTCAGGGTGGCTTTCAGGATACCCAGCTACTTCAATTAGCCGGGGGAACACCGAATAGGACCAATCAAATGTCTCCGTTATTCTTGTTCCGTCAGGAACATCATCAAGTTTATAACGCCATCGGTGTTTGCCAAGATGAGCCCATGCTATTAAGCGATCTTTCTCGTATTCAACTACTGTACTTTTGACACGGTATCTTATTCCCCACATTTTCATCTTGGCTTTAAATGAATCACCAACGGCGTTAAGCGGTCCTCCATTTACGAGACCTTTGACAGATTCAGATCCGTCAAATTCGGAGTGAAGTCGGGGATTTGAGATTACATCAAAAATTTGGCTACGAGAATAGGGGACCACGACACTTGCGGAAATGCTTTTCTGAGAGTACTGCTTTTTTGTCATTTTACTGTTTCAAAATATCGGGTAGCGATGTGTCAAGATCAGAGTGACGGAATTCAAAACCATTTTCCAAGGCTCTTTTGGGAAAAACTCTAGCACTAGTTTCAATTAAGTTAGTAGCGAGCTCACCTCCAAGGAGCAATTTAGGTCCGATCATTGGAATGGGCAAAATAGTTGGCCTGCTTACAGCGCGACCTAGTGATTTCGTAAACTCCAGATTGGTGACCGGATTGGGTGCAGTTAAATTCACAGGCCCAGAGAGATCAGCTGTCAATAGCCAAGTAATTAGCCTTATCTCGTCTTCAAGAGAAATCCAGCTCCAAAACTGTGAACCAGAGCCTAGTTTTCCGCCTATGCCTAACTTAAAGAAGGGAAGCGTTTTCTTCATCATCCCATCCCTAGGAGATTGGACTAATCCGGTTCGAAGGTGAGTGACGCGTATTCCAGCCGCTTCAGCTACGGAAGTCGACTTCTCCCATTGATCCACGACATCCGATAAAAACCCTGAGCCCCTTGATGAGTCCTCGTCGAGCTCTTCATCTTCGCGATTTCCGTAAATCCCGATCGCAGATCCACTTAAAAGAACAGAAGGAGGATTAGTGAGATTTACTATAGATTTGGCTAAAAGCTTTGTCCCTTGTACCCGACTGTCAAGAATTCTGCTCTTCTGTTTATCAGTCCATCTCCTTGAAGCAATATTTTCTCCAGCAAGATGGATAACCGCATCTGTCCCTTCTAGCTTTTCTGCTTCTATCTGTCCAGAAGTTGGGTCCCATAAAATATCTCCAGATGTGCTGCGGCTAACGGACAAGATTTTGTGCCCATTCTTTTCCAAGAAAGATGTGAGCGCTGATCCAATAAACCCAGACGCACCAGTTATAGCAATTAACATTGAAACCCCTTTGGAGTAAAAATTTACTAATGATTATTGTATTAAACCAAGTGACTTCTTGCATGGTATGTGACGTCTAACACCCCAGTGGTTTCCTATGTAGGTATTTCTATATGGAAGTGGCAAACTTAATTATGAACTCCGATGATTTAGATGAACAGATTTCGTCCGATACAGAAGAAACTAAAGCGAAAGGTCCGGGAGCTGTGATTCTAGGTGCTGCGATGCTGGCAGTAGGCGAGATTATCGAGCCTGAAAAGACTTCCGTTGAAATTACTGAGGTCGCTGATGACCATGTCCCTGACAAAGGATTAGATCTAGATTTTGGTGATTTGCCCCCTTTGAATTAACAGATTAACTACAAAGTTTTAGTCGTCGGGAAAGATCGCTTTGCCATATTCCTTTTGGGTCAAATTGTTTCTGTACAGTTTTCCAATGTGCGAGTCTCGGATACATCTTGTCCAAGAGGTTTGAATCAACGCATGAGTCTTTCGCTAGATTGACGCGCCCCTGTGCGGAAGCGATCCGGGGATTATATTTATTTATATAGTGGTATGAGTCTTGGTTAGCCGGTAGATCGATAGCTAACGTCCATCCTGGAGAGCAGAAAGACAAATAGCTTTCGCTAGCCTCACCGCATCGTTTAAGCACGGCCAACGACGGAAGCGCGCTGGATTTACTAAATCCCGTAATAATTTCCTCGAGAAGCGGCGTTTCGTTATCGGGCAGAATGAATTGCCACTGAATGAGTCCGGATTTACCGTAAAGGTGATTCCAGTTGCGAATTCTATCGAGAGGGAAAAAGTAATTTCGTATTGATGTAACTCTTGAATCTTTAGTTTTCGAAGAGACCAGGTATTTCAAATTATTATGTGTTCTACAAATTCGGGGCGTAACCACGTTCACGTTTCGTGGATTTGGAATATGTATTTGACTGAAGCGTTTTGATTCCTTCCCAGCTTGGCCATGTTCATAGATTGAAGCTGATTTTAGAATCCCCCTTCCGGGTTGACGTGAAGTGAGAAGGTCAAGCCATGCAACAGCATATTCTTCTGAGGCAGTTACATCCTCAAAACTCTTTAGGAGTGTTGAGAAATTCTTGTAGCTTCTGGTTTGAACTTGGACAGAGGTGCCAGCGATTCGCTGCAAACGAAGGGTTGCGCTTGTGATTAAACCGGTGAGTCCTAATCCACCTATTGTTGCCCAAAACAATTGACTTTCCATTTCTCTATTGCAGCGGATAATTGAGCCATCAGAGATCATTACATTAAGTTCTTCGCAACAAGATGCGATAGATGATTGGTGCCAGTGATTCTTTCCATGAGCATCGGCCGCAAGTGCACCACCAATTGTGATGTGCTGTGAGCCAGGAATTACTGGAAGCATCCACCCTAGAGGAATCGTTGCGGCCAACAGTTGCCCTATAGACATTCCTCCTTTGACGTTGATTACACCAGATATAGGAACTTCTAAATTCTCTAAATCATCTTGCTGCGTGAGTGAGATCATTAGCCCATCCGTAACTAATGCTTGATCTCCGTAACTCTGCCCTGCCCCACGGGGGATAACGCCCGAAGACTCGGAGTTCACCACAGTTTCGAGCACATTTG
>DBHP01000033.1 GCA_002295705.1 Candidatus Neomicrothrix sp. UBA825
GGGGTTGAATGGTCAGATGTTCAATTTGCCTTCGGTGGAAGCCAGGCCGCAGGGGCTGCTGACACTATGGTGTCTAAGCTAGGGCTAACAGGCTTACAGTTCATCAACGTCGCTAATGGTTGTGCAACTGGAGGGTCAGCACTATTCTCCGCATACAACACAATTGCGTCAGGAGCTTTTGAGCTAGGCCTAGCAGTCGGCTACGACAAGCATGAACGAGGTGCCTTCAGAGTAAACACCAGATCATCTGGATTAGGAGATTGGTATGGGAAACAAGGACTTGCTTTAACTACCCAATTCTTTGGTATGAAAATCAATCGATATATGCAAAACCACGACATTAGTCATAACACTCTCGCTAAGGTTTCTGCTAAAGCGTTCAGAAATGCAGAACATAACCCAAATGCGTGGCGTCGTCAGCCAATAAGTGAGGAACAAATACTTGAATCGGACATGTTAAGTTACCCATTAACAAAATTCATGTTCTGTTCACCAGCCGAAGGCGGAGTTGCGCTCCTACTGGCAAGAGCTGACCAGGCACATAAATACACCGATACTCCCGTATATCTAAATGCAGCAGTCGTGAGAAGTAGACGCTGGGGCTCGTTTGAAGTGATGGCACCTTGGTTAGCACTTGAAGATGGGGATGGGCCAACAGTTGACACATCCAAGGCTGCCTTTGAGATGGCTGGCATAGGACCAGATGATATTGATCTAGCGCAGCTTCAAGACACAGAAGCTGGTGCAGAAATTATGCACATGGCTGAAAATGGATTCTGTGAACACGGCGAGCAGGAACGAATCATCCAACAAGGAGAAACCGAAATAGGTGGACGTTTCCCCGTCAACACTGACGGAGGGTGTCTAGCGAATGGTGAACCTGTCGGGGCATCTGGACTTAGACAAGTATATGAAAACGTACTTCAACTCCGAGGAAGCGCTGGAAAACGACAAGTACCCAACGACCCCAAAGTGGCATACACACATGTTTACGGTGCGCCAGGAATAAGTGGCGTAACTATCTTAAGCAAATAAAGCTAGATCTACGCACCAGATTTTCTTCAAAGAGCTAACCAATATTAATTTTGACTATGAGAGCTTACGCGATTAACTAAACCTGTAATGTTCCCCGGGCTGGATAACGCTAAATAATGTCGGTTTTCTTTACCTGCAATTTACGCTTACCATCCCATCCCTTATCGGGATCTCCAAACCAGCCGTGCTCCGATACCCATTTCTTTTAGAATGACCGCCTTAGTTGGCTTGACGCAAATAAAACCTGACTCTGGAGAATTTTCCGGACCATTTGGTGCGAACATGTTGAGGTCATAGTCAAATACGCCGCTCCATAACCTCGTCTTTGTTTCAATGTCTGTAAATAGCTTTGCCTGACCCCAGATAATTAAACTATCGAAACTTGTTTCCTCGCTAACTTGCCAATGGAGCGATACGGAGGGGGAATCAGCGATATTCTTAGATTTTGTAGAATTAGCTCCAGCCATTATCCATAAAGTCTCCCCTTCCCAGCAAGGGTGGACTGGAGTGACATAGGGTGTCCTGGATTGACTGATAGTTGCTATGTGCGCCCATTCTCCGAGACCCTTCGAAGCTTTGATAACTTCTTGAATATCCATGTGGAGATCCTAGCCACTGATCAATAACACGACCAAAATATCTGCTTAAAGCGACAAAAAGTGGTGAGATTCCATTATGGGATTTGGAAGGTGCCGCTACCAGTAAATTCAAGTGTTTTCCCCACGTATTCTTCGCTCATCATTGCCTTCATGATTTCTACATCTGATGTTGACGAAAGAGCTCGTTTCCCATCATCCATCAGTGAAGTTACAAGGGCTTTGTTCGCTCCTTCACGGTCATGTAGAACTGTATAGGATTCAATAATAGATTTGCCTATTGGGTCAATAGCAACGTCACGTTGAGGGTGGGTATTGATTTCTTCCTGGACATTTCGTCTCTGAAAATCACCTTTTGGAGGTTGGTTACTGTACACAGCGCATGCATGTTTCGTTGCATAGCCACCATTTGCATGAATAAATCCATATTCCCCTGAAGCCCGAACTGCATCAACGGTGCTAGCAATTGCGTGGATGACGTAGCTGTTCATTGGCCCGCCAAAAAAAGACAATCCACCGGTAGTGGTTGTGGTTCGATCTGACTGTATCCCCAATTCTTTCATGGTGATTTGCACTACAGAAGGGAAGCATGAATACAGGTCCATTGGCCCCACATCGTCAATAGTGATGTTTGCTAGTTCTAAACAAGCCTTTGACGTAATTCGTATAGCTGGAGATTCATGAAAATTGTCGCGCTCGGAAAATAAATATGTAGCGTGTCCGTCTGTTGCAGCATGCGGGAAAACCCATTTGTCAGAAGGTATCCCAAGAGATTGGGCTGCCCCAACTGAACATATAATTAGTGCCCCACCGAAATCGACAAAGGAATTTGCATTCATTGCCTTTGTATATGGATAACCTACCATCCGGTTCTCTGGAGTAGGTTCCATAATCTCCTGAGCACTCATTGGCGTTTGAACCCATGCATGTTCGTTGGCAGCGGCTACTTGATTAAAACCTTCCCATAAAGAGGCGATTCTCTTACGGTGATCGTAGTGACTCTCATGCCGGTGTGCGCGTATTGCAGACTCGAATAGCGGATAAATCTGAGTAGGCATCATAAACCCGTTATCACGTTCATGCTGAGAGGACATTGATACGTTCTCTCCGAACTTCTCTGCCTTCTCAAGGTCAGCTCCTGACTTCATGAGATCTTTACCTAATTTTCTTAACTTATTTTTGCTGTAGACCGCTTCTCCCCCCACAACTGCTGCGATATCCATATCGCCTGCTGCGATTCGTTCACAGCATTCGCTTACTGTTGCTTGAGGCATATTCCCGCCCATTGCTGTAAGGAAGGTTTTAGCGTTTGGCGAACCCACAGCATCAGCGATCAAACGTCCGGGGTCGGGGTAACTCCACATGCCTCCAATCACAAGCAGTCTGTCTAGCTTCTCCAGTAGTCTGGGCGTGTTGGCATCGTTGGCGGCAAGTCGTAATGCTCTTTCCATCAGAATGTATTGTTCTTCTGCTTTCAACACATCTTCGAGTTGCTGCTTATATTGCCCGACTCCAACGATAACTGGGGTGCGGTCGTTCAGTGCCATCAGCTAACCAGATCGTAAACAAACCGGACGAGATCAATTCCTCCGGAGATGAGCATGGTATCTATTACAGAGTCTTCCCAGAGTGACAATTCATCCTTAATTTTTTCTGGAGGCCCAATCAAAGAGATTGCCTCTACCATTTCAGTTGGCACGGCTGCAATTGCATCTTTTTTATTGCCGTCAAGATAGAGCTCTTGAATTTTTTCACATGCTTCCTCATAACCCATTCTCGCAAATACGTCATAGTGAAAGTTTTGACCTTTCGCCCCCATTCCTCCTGCGTATAACGCAATCATTGGTCGCAATAAATCTGCACATTGCTCAATATCCTCTCCTGGGATCACGGTTACAGTACAGGCGACTTCGAAATCTCCCCAGCCATGGCGTCCCGCAGCATCAAAGCCTGACTGTAAAGCACTTTTATAGAAGTCATTATCTTTGGGTGCAAAGAATAGCGGTAGCCAACCATCGCAAATCTCAGCTGATAGAGCAACATTTTTAGGGCCTTCAGCAGCCAAATAGATAGGAATTTCATTGCGCAGTGGGTGCACTGTAGATTTCAGTGGTTTCCCTAACCCGGTCCCATCCGGAAATGGCATAGTGTAATGCCTCCCGGAAAATTCAACTGGTTCTTTCCTCGCCACAATTGATCTAACTATTTCGACATATTCACGCGTTCTTTCCAACGGCCTTGGATACGGTTGCCCGTACCATCCCTCCACTACTTGAGGACCCGAGGCACCTAGTCCGAGGATAAATCTTCCGTTACTGAGGTGATCCATTGTGATCGCAGCCATCGCCGTAGCCGCAGGAGTTCTGGCGGACATTTGCATGATCGCTGTCCCTAACTTCAGGTTTGTCGTATGAGACCCCCACCAAGCTAAAGGGCTTAAGGCATCAGATCCATAAGCCTCAGCGGTCCAAATGTGCTCAAAACCTAATTTGTCGCATTCCGCAACAACGTCTTCTACTCCTGGTGGTGGTCCTGCGCTCCAATAGCCTGTGTTGTATCCCAATTTCATATAATCTCCTTGCCTTATGTCAAATCTAGCTAGTCCAATTGATATTCAAGCATTCTTAGACTATCAAGGTGCTCGGAAGTTAAAAAATTAGTAACACCCAGATCCCTCTTTAAGGAGAACTTTAAGTGACAGAAGATAGCCCGTATGCAGAAATTTCAATGCTTGTCCACAAGTATGCGGACGCAGTAGTTCACAGGAATGGCACGCAATGGTCCTCTACATGGCATCAAGATGCAGTGTGGGATCTTGGCGGAGGGAGATTGGTCGAAGGCCTAGATGCGATAAAGGATCTTTGGTATAACGCTATGAAAGGCTTCCAAGCAACAATTCAGACTGTCCTTAATGGAGGCATAGAGGTCGACCCATCCGGAATGAAGGCTTCCGGAAGATGGTACATACAAGAACAAGTTGTTCGCGCCAATGGAGACCGAGGAATCCTACTTGCACACTATGATGATGAATATATCAAGACAGATAGCGGCTGGAAATTTAGTCGTCGATTTCTGCAACCTCATTATGCAGGTCCGCATGATCTATCTGAAGAGTTTCAATGTTCAGCAGACAAACTGCAAGAACGCGGTATAGAAGGAGTGGATGTATGAAGGTTGATGGTGGCTTAGGACTTACGCCCAATATTGAAAAGATAGCGAAAGAAGCACGCTCACAAGAAGAACGAGGATACGACGGAATATGGACTGCAGAAACAAGTCATGACCCTTTCCTTCCATTAACAATTGCTGCAGAGCACACCCAAAACCTTGAGTTGGGAACGAGTATTGC
>DBHP01000107.1:0-17033 GCA_002295705.1 Candidatus Neomicrothrix sp. UBA825
AGCTTTCTTTGCCGGAGCTTTCTTTGCTTTAGCCATCTGGTGATTTTCTTTCTTGGTTTTAAACAATGAACAATTACCTTAGGGGCGGATTCTAGCGGGAACTTTTAAAAATTTCCGTGATAGTTAAGAAATGCCTGTTATCTTCAGGGTTTTTCTTTTTTACTTTTCCCTTGGTAAACAACGAGGTAAGAAATTTAAGCAGTACTATACAACCGGATAACAATTGGAAAGCACAATGAGCGGCGAAGAGAAATTAACTCCATATCCCAAAGTTCCGGCCAAGCCAGATCTCCCGCGAATTGAAAAGAAGATTCTTTCAGACTGGGGCACATCAAAAACATTCGAACGCACTGTAACTCTGCGACCAGAAGAATCAGAGTACGTATTTTATGATGGCCCTCCTTTCGCTAACGGCTTACCTCATCACGGTCACTTATTAACCGGGTATGTCAAAGACGTTATTCCCCGCTACCAAACAATGCGCGGCAATAGAGTTGAACGCAGATTCGGTTGGGATTGCCATGGCCTTCCAGCCGAGATGGAGAGCGAAAAGCAGCTACAAGTTTCCGGGCGGGCAGCCATCACCGAATTCGGGATAGAAAAGTTCAATGCATACTGTCAAGAATCTGTCCTCAAATACACAGACGAATGGGAAAAGGTAGTAACTAGGCAAGCTAGATGGGTTGACTTTAAAAATGACTACAAGACCATGGATCTTGACTATATGGAGTCGGTTATGTGGGCTTTCAAACAGCTATGGGATCAAGGCCTCATTTACGAGTCTCAACGAGTAATTCCTTATTCTTGGGGAGCTGAAACCCCTTTATCAAACTTTGAGATAAGGCTTGATGACGCTACGAGACCTCGTCAAGACCCTGCTGTAACCGTTGCGTTCGACTTAGTCAATGAAGAGGGAACTTCGACCTCAACAAAAATTCTTGCATGGACTACAACACCTTGGACCCTTCCCAGCAACTTAGCTCTTGCTGTGGCGCCAGATAAGGAATATGCGCTTGTGGAGACCACCGAGGGCCAATACATCTTGGGTGGAGAGACAATTGCATCATTTGCAGAGACCTTTGGGGATTTCACTATTCTCGAAACTTTTAAAGGTCAGAAACTAGTAAATCAAAGATACAAACCATTATTCCCTTATTTCCAAGACTTAGACATACAAGCATTCCGGATCATTGCTGCTGATTTTATTGAGATGGACGAGGGCACTGGCGTAGTTCATATCGCACCGGGATTTGGTGAAGATGATCAAAGAATCGCTGACGATAATGGAATACCCACAGTTGTGCCTGTTGACGATGAAGGAGCTTTCACTGAAGAAATCACAGAATGGCATGGAGTGAATGTTTTTGAAGCTAATCCCTTGATCATCAGAAGACTCAAAGAATCAGGTCGAATAATCCGACACGATACTTACGAACATAATTATCCACACTGTTGGAGAACAGATACACCTATTATCTACAGAGCTGTTCCATCTTGGTATGTCAAAGTCACAGAAATCAAAGACCGTCTTGTAGAGATCAATAAGGAAATAAACTGGATTCCTGAAAATGTGCGCGAAGGACGCTTTGGGAAATGGCTTGAAGGTGCCCGAGATTGGTCAATCAGTCGAAACCGCTTTTGGGGTTCACCAATTCCGGTTTGGAAAAGTGATAACCCAGAATTCCCCCGCATTGATGTTTATGGAAGCCTTGAGGAATTGGAGAGAGATTTCGGGGTTAAGCCAACGAATCTTCACAGGCCATTTATCGATGACTTGACCAGGCCAAACCCTGATGACCCCTCAGGTAAATCAATCATGCGTCGTGTTCCAGAGGTGCTTGATTGCTGGTTTGAATCAGGTTCTATGCCATTTGCTCAAGTCCATTACCCATTCGAGAATAAGCAGTGGTTTGAAGAACACTTCCCAGCTGATTTCATTGTGGAATATATAAATCAGACTAGAGGTTGGTTCTATACGCTCCACGTTCTAGCTGGCGCGTTATTTGATAAGCCAGCATTCAAGAATGTGATTTGTCACGGTATTCTCCTCGCAGAAGACGGAACGAAACTTTCAAAAAAACTCCGTAATTATACAGAACCAACTGAAATTTTCGAAGCACAAGGTTCTGATGCTTTGCGCTGGTACTTTATGTCCTCCTCCATTGTGCGTGGAGGAGATTCAAGAATCAGTGACCAGTCAATTGACGACGTCATTAGGCAGGTTATAAATCCAATCTGGAGCGCCTACAGTTTCTTCACGCTGTATGCGAACATTGACGATTATCAGGCAACATTCATAAGTCAACCTTCAAACACACTTGATAAATACATATTGGCAAAAACCCACCAGCTAGTTTCAAACGTAACTGATCACATGGATAGATACGATCTTCCGGGAGCGACCAACGAAATCAGGAGTTTCATTGATGCTCTTAATAACTGGTATATCAGGAGAAGTAGAGACAGGTTCTGGTCCCCTGCGAAACCTGTGCACGATAACGATAAACAAGATGCATACGACACGCTTTTCACAGTGTTACATACACTCTGTAAGCTTTCCGCTCCCTTTCTACCAATGATTTCGGAGGAAATTTTTAAAGGCCTGACAAGACATGTATCGGTGCACGAAGCTGAATGGCCCTTGCCGCAAGAATTCCCATCAGACAGCGACCTCGTTGAGACAATGGATTTAGTTAGGGACGTAGTTTCCGCAGCTCTTAGACTAAGGGAAGACGCTGGTCTTCGGGTCCGTCTGCCCCTTCAAAGCATTACGATTGCAGGTTTAGATGTCGGTAACATCACTGACTTTGAGTTACTGATAAAGGATGAAGTCAACGTAAAGTCGGTTATCTATACAGACGATCTTGCAACCCACGGAAATTTTGCTCTCAAGCCAAATGGAAAAGTACTCGGGCCACGCTTAGGAAGCGACGTTCAAGATGTTTTCCGAGCTGCGAAAAGTGGGGATTGGGAACGCTTAAGTGATGGCCGAGTCAAGATCAACGATTACGTTCTTGAATCACATGAATTTGAGCTCAACTTAGCAGCAAATGAGGGAACTACAGCTACGTCACTTCCTGGCGATAAGGCTGTTGTTGTTCTTGACATTGAAATTACCGATAGCCTTCTTATGGAAGGTAAAGCAAGGGACGCTGTTAGAGCTATTCAAGAGGCTCGAAAAGGAATGAATCTAATCCTCACAGACAGAATTCATTTAAATATCATCGCTACGGATGAGACAAAAGAAGCAATTAAATCTTTCAGGGATTATATATGTGAGCAGGTGCTTGGGAAATCCTTGACGTTTGATGAAGCTGATGAAGACTTAGAAATCTTTACGGGGTCAATAGATGGAGAAGAAATTGGAATTCAAATCATGGTTGGTTAGGACTTAACCACCAAAAAAGTCGTCCATTGCTTCGTTGGTCTGCTCGTCAGCTTTGCCAAGAGGACTATTATCTTGACTTTCTAACTCTTCAAAGAAACGATCACCTGTAGTTATGTTTTCTTCCTGAACCGTCTGGATCAGCTCGGTTGGGGCTTCAAAGTCCCATTCCTCTAACTGATCATGATTAGACAGATCCTCTTCAGTCTTTTTGACTTCTTTGTCAAGCCAATCCTCATTTGTTTCTGAGTTACGTATGAGAGTTAGTTCAGGTGGTGAATCCATTAATTCATCAACCGAAATTAAATCAGCTTGGCTCAGTTGAACCATCGATGGGGAAGAATTGCCTATTTTCTGCTGGTTCTTATCTCCCTCGTATAGCTCGTTTGACTCTAAAATCTTTTCGTTCTCCATTCCTTCATCGTCATCATTCGATTGATTACGGGAAGTGAGCGTGTCATCGACATTAATCATTAGTTTTATTTCTTCAAGAGTCGTCAATAATTGATCTTTACCGGCTTGCAACTCGGCGCTGAGTGTTGAACAATCCTCAATAAGGCGCTTTTTTTTCTCCATGAGATCAGATATGGTCTCTTTTAGTTCAAATTGGGCTTCTTCAGCCATTTGACGAGCCTCTTCGGAAACTATTCTTTTAACGTTGTCAGCCTGTGCTTCGGCAGACGCAATCAACTGAGTTGCCTGCTCTTTAGAGTCTGCTATTAATTGGTCAGCTGTTCGCTGAGCTGCTGAAAGTAAACGCTGTGCGGCACTATCGGCATCAAGTACTTCCTCAGATGAAGTTCCTTGCCCGAATATATCTTCAGGTGAGCGATCTATAACTCTTGCCAGTTGATGCATAAAAAGGTCAACTTCTTCGGGGTCGTATCCACCCCGTTTGATATTGCTAAATTTGATTGATTTTAATTGTTCAGGGGTGATTGGGTATGTCTTTGATTCAGTAGCAGCCATAAGTAAATAATACTCTTTTTGCGAGCCGACAGTAGGGATATTTTAAAGTGAGCCGCTTGCGCTTGCCGCTAGTTTCCTCTTCTCATCCTCTGAGACCTCTACGTCTTTGGGAGTTAATAAGAAGACGTCAGAGCCTGCTTTTTCGAATGCCCCATCAATCCCCATCTTCAGCCCTGAGCAGAAGTCAATGATTCTTACGGCAACATCATGTTCTGCTTGTTGAAGGTTAACTATTACTGGTTGACTCCTTCGTGCCGCTTCTGAGATTTCTTTCACTTCAGCAAAGCGAATGGGTGTCACAATATGTGGTTTAACAAATTTTCGTGGCTTTGCTGTAGTAACAGTAACAGCTTCTCTTCCTAGCTTTACACCGCTTGTATCTCCGGTAATAGGTTTAACATTACTATTACTCTCAGTAGTCGGTTTGACGATAACGCCGCCTTCAGCAGGTCGTTCACTTGGGACCTGCGGGTCCATACCAAGAAAATCTTCATCAGACCCTAGTCCCAGATAAAGCATTGCTTTTTTGAAAAATGTTGTCATTAAGCCCTCCAGGCTCCTCTTCAATTTAACACCATATTTATAGTTTCATCAATCAGGTCTTCTATTCCCGAATATTGCCGAGCCAATCCTGATCATAGAGGCACCACTCTCTAAAGCTATTTCAAAATCGTCGCTCATCCCCATTGAGCATTCAGGAAGCTCAAACGTATCCGCTAACTTGCGCAATCTTTCAAAGACAACTCTTGTCGCTACCATGTCATCAGGCACACCCATTGTCATTAGTCCAGAAATATGTATATTTTCATCCCTTAACTCAGTGATCGCATTAGGCAATTCCTGAGTCCCAAACCCCTGAGCATTAGAGGGCCCCATCAAAGAAACCTGAAGTAAGATTTTTGCTTGGTGGTTACGCTTATGTATTTCTCTGGCAAGTTTTAGCGACGTTACTGAATGCCAGACATCAACAAGATGAGATATTTTTCTTATCTTATTGCTTTGAAGTTGACCGATGAAGTGCCAGCTAATTTCGGGTTCTACCAACGGGTTTTTCGTAAGTAGTTCCTGAGCATAATTTTCTCCGAAGTTTTTGATTCCTAGCTTGCTGGATATGTTGACTTCCTCATGGGTAAATCCTTTGGTAACTCCTACCAGGGTTACTGGGTTTTGCGCCTTATTATCAATAATCTTGTTTATTTCCTCAAGTCTCTCTTTGATTTCTTCAGAGTAGGTCTCGCTTGTCACGATGCCTCTTCCAGCCATGCAATCATTGCTTGTCTTTCTATATTGCCCCCGACACGGTGTGACCAGTAGTTTCCTGACGATGCTGTGCAGTCACCTATAAACTGCGTGTCTAATATGTTGCTTCTAAGAAGAGCTATTCTTGCTGTCTCGGGGATATCTAACGCAGGGGTTCCCTCTTCGGTTTCTGATTCCACTGTTGGACCAAATTCTCTCGTCATGTGTTTGAGTTCAACTGAACCAAATTCATAATGTTTAGGATATATGCAAGGCCCAACTACAGCTATCGTTGGGTAACCTCCCAACTTGCGCATTTCAATGGATGCATTTTGGATTATGCCTGCTAGGAGACCACGCCAGCCAGCATGTACTATTCCTATAACAGGCGCCTCGCAGATGAGTGCAATTGGTGCACAATCCGCAACTTGGATAGCCATCGGAACACCACACGCAGTTGTGATCATCCCATCACCTTCTTCGCCTTGATGGTCGCCAGTGTTTTCAATTCTAAATATCTTTCCCCCGTGCACTTGTTTAAGGTACGACCAGGGTGCTTCAATCAGTTTTCGTTGCGTTTGAAGCAGTTGGTCCGCGGGTTGTGTTATTGATAGGTTCCCATCGTGAGAGTCGGTAGACAGAACCTTGGCGGTCACTCCACAATCAAGTGTTTTTGACCAACTATGTTTTGATTTCATAGTGCGTGGGAAGTTTGTTAGTCCTGTAAAAAGTCCGGGACATCTAGGTCTCCGTGCACTTCTTCTCGTATCGTTTCTTCTTCGCCAAAGACATTCGGTATATCGCTTCCCAATACTGAAGCTTGTGGGCGTGAAGCGCTGTCCCAACGATCGAAACCTGCAGCAATTACTGTAACTCTCACAGTATCGCCCAACGATTCATCTACGACTGTTCCAAAGATTATGTTTGCATCTGGGTGCGCTACGCCCAGCACTAACTCTGCTGCCTCATTTACCTCGTTCAACGTTAAATTGCTTGAACCAGTTATCGATAGAAGAATTCCTCTTGCCCCGTCAATTGGTGATTCAAGGAGAGGACTAGAAACTGCTTTTCTAGCAGCGCTTGTTGCTCGTTGTTCTCCGTTACCTTCACCTGTTCCCATTAGAGCGGAGCCAGCATCATTCATAATCATTTTTACGTCGGCAAAATCAGTATTGATCAATCCTGGTGTCGTGATAAGTTCAGTTATCCCTCGAACACCGTCTAATAAGACTTCATCTGCCTTTGCGAAAGCTTCAACTACCGTCGTTTGTTCATCTGCTACAGAAAGCAGCCGGTCGTTGGGGATTACGATCTGCGTGTCAACTTTTTCCCTAAGACGGGTTATGCCTTGGTCCGCTTGAACTGCTCGTCTTCGACCTTCAAAACCGAATGGCCTTGTCACTACACCAATTGTCAAGGCACCTAATCCTTTCGCAATATCTGCGACAATAGGAGCGGCGCCAGTACCGGTACCCCCACCTTCACCTGCTGTGATAAATACCATATCAGCTCCAGATAAGGCCTGTTCAATTTCTGGTCTATGGTCTTCTGCAGCTTGTCGACCAATTTCAGGGTCAGAACCTGCACCAAGGCCTCGAGTCAATTCTCGGCCGATGTCAATCTTTACCTCTGCATCAGAGAGAAGAAGTGCCTGTGCGTCTGTGTTAATTGCCAAGAACTCCGCACCGCGTAGTCCAGCATCAATCATTCTGTTGACAGCGTTGACACCACCGCCACCTACACCAACAACCTTTATAACGGCTAGATAATTATGTGGACTTTCCATTTCATACTCCTTTTGAGTGAGACTGACCTTTAGCTCCCTGATCAGACTAACTGTTAGTGAACCGATTTAATTTTCGCTTATGCGTTATTTATTAATAAGAATCGTACGAGCATTCGGATGAACGACACAACACTGGCTTGTCAGGGGTTCGAACATCAATATGAACCAACTCGGATAAATCAACTTGCTCAAGAATAGTTGATGCAGCGAGTATTTTGGATTCAAGCGCTTTATTGTCTCCGAATAGTATCTTTCCTTCGCCAAAGAGAATCAACTCAATTTCGTCACCAGGTAACACAAACGAGATATCTGCTGACAGAACGGGCGGAAGGTTTGCAGCTAACTCAATTGCGAATAATGCCTGTTCAGGGACCCATTCCCCTACCTTCAAATCATCAAAATTTCCCTCGACTATTGGGTACTCCAGGCTTGAAGGTAATTCTGGAACTCGTGCAAGCACCCTTCCATCCAAGTCAATAAGGAACCATTGACCTAAGTTCGAAAGGAGGACAGATGGCTGGCGAAGCGTCACCGACACCGTCACTTTACCCCCGAAAGAACGAGTAACTTTTGCGCCCTTTACACTTGGTATTTTTTTGATACGCGTTGAAATAGCCTGGGTATCAATCTCAAGTAAAGGTTTAGACTTTGGGATATTTGCGACAGTTATTATCAACTCCTCTAATTCACTGTCAACGCCTATAACGACTACTTCATCCACATCAAGCAGAGAACTTCTGGATATCAATACTGCTGCTAATCCAAGAAGTACCAACAAGACCGCCATTAATAGCATCCGCAATCTCTTTTTCCCTTTGGCTCTAATTATTTCAATACGGCGTTCTTGTATTCGAGGGTCAATATCTGCCATTAATCAAAACCAATCATTTCGGTTTCTGCATTCAGAACAATTCCAAATTTTGAATATACGGAATCTAGAACAAGCTCCATTAAATCTCTAATATCTTGCGCTTTGCCACCCACGTCAGCCTGGATAAAGTTGGCATGCTTGGTTGATACTTCTGCGCTGCCGACCCTCATTCCTTTACACCCAGAATCCTCGATAAGTCTTCCAGCTGATTTGTCCTTTGGGTTAGTGAATACTGACCCGGCATTCTGCCCACCTGGTTGGTTCTCCAATCTCCAGCGTACGATTTCTCTGATTACTTCTGAGGATTCTTCGGGATTACCCTCTGAAAGTTTTAGCACTGCATTAATCACTAGCTGGTTTCTAGAGATTGAAGATTGCCGGTATCCAAATAGAAGGTCATTCGGATATAGAGTGTGCGTCAGGCTAGTTTTCGTATCAAGCACATCAACTGATTTAATACTAGCTTTCATGTCGGAACCATGGCCGCCTGCATTCATCTTGACAGCACCTCCTATAGTTCCGGGAACTCCAACAGCCCATTCAAATCCAGTAAGACCCTTCGAAGAGGTTGATCTTGCCACTACAGGAAGTTTCGCTGCCCCACCAACATATGCATGCCCTTCAATAATCTTAGCTTCTTCGAATCCAGAGCCTAGTTTGATTACCAATCCTTCAAAGCCATCGTCCGAAATTAGGAGATTGGAACCGTTACCTATAACTGCCACTTCAATATCCTTTTGTTGGCAGATATCCAAAGCATGATCTAACTCTCTTGTGCTCTCCGCTTTGAGAAACAAAGAACATCTGCCGATAGTCCTATAAGTTGTCAGCAAACCTACTTCGTAGTCGCAGCTAGTCGCTTCACGATGAAGCTTTTGATTTATAAGCTGAGAAATTTCTATCCACTTATCAACCATCTTCTAATTCTCCCATTAGCTGGTCTGCGATATTCGTGAGGTCCCCTGCTCCCAAAGTCAGACAAAGATCCCCCTCAACAAGTAATTCCCGGAGAAGCATAATCAGGTCTTCGCGATGCTCACAATACCTGACACTTTTAGCAGTTGTCTTTGACGCCACTGCATCCGCAACTAGTTTCCCTGTGACTCCAGGGATTGCCTTCTCTCCAGCAGAATAGATACCAGTAATAACGATTTCATTGGCATCTTGAAAGCAATCTGCAAAGGCAGGAGCTAAATCATTTGTTCTCGTAAAGCGATGTGGTTGAAACACAGCGATAATCCTGTTCCATTTACCCTCTTTAGCAGCTTCCAAAGCAGATTCCACTTCAGTTGGAAGATGCGCATAGTCATCAATAAAAGAAACCCCATTTACTTCACCTCTGTATTGAAACCTTCGGGCTACTCCAGCGAATTGAGAGATACCCTTTTTGATCTTTTCTATACTGAGTCCCAAATCAACGGCAACAGCCACGGCCGCTGTTGCATTTAAAGCATTGTGGAAACCAGGACTAGCTAAGTCAAAAGTCCCAATAACTTTCCCCTCGCTCACTATCTCAAAACAAGACGCAAATCGCTTTCCTTTGTAGTTTCTAATTTGGTAAGTACTGCTCAGTGCTTCTCCATACGTTCGAATATTCGGAAGATCCTTTAAATATTGAGTTTCAGGTGAATCTCCGTATAAATAAACTAATCCTTTAGTTTTTGTTGCGAATTCCCTGAAAGCTTCCTTAAGCTTCGATTCATCTTTGTAGTAAGCCAAGTGATCTGACTCTACGCTTGTGATTATTGAAATATCCGAATTTAGCTCTAGGAAAGAACCATCAGATTCATCACCTTCAACAACAAGGAGATCTGAAGTTTTATTCCAAAGAGCACCGCAACCTATCTCATTTAAGTCACCGCCGATGAGAAATGAAGGTTCAGTATCTGCTACGGATAAGAGCACTGAAAGAATTGATGAGGTAGTTGTTTTACCGTGCGTCCCTGCGACCACTATAGAGTTCTTCTTGGCCGTTATCGCAGCCATTATCTGCGCGCGAGTCAGCACTGGGATACCTGCTTCTAAAGCTGCAATAACCTCTGGGTTTCCTTCAGGAATAGCTGTAGATTTAGTCAAAATTTTTGGATTCGCAAAGTTTGACTTTGAGTGCCCAATTGTGACGCTTATTCCCTTGCTCCTCAGCTGATCAAGCCCAGGGGAATATTTAAGGTCGCTTCCTGAAACATCATGACCCATATCGGCAAGGACATTTGCAATAGACCTCATCCCAGCTCCACCAATTCCAACTATGTGAATGCTGGCCGGAGTATCCAAGTCTACGCTAAGGTGTCGCTCCGACTCTGTCATTTGGCAACCTCAATGAGTAACGTGGCGATCTTTTCAGCGGCATTTTTTTCTGATTTAGGATGTCCTACTTTTGCCATCTTTTTCAAGCGTTCCTCATTTAGAACAATACTCTTGATCTCCTCAGCGATTCGACCACCCGAACAGTTCTCATCTGGGATAATCACTGCTCTACCATCTACCGCTAATGATTCAGCGTTTTTAGTTTGATGGTCTCCGGGTGCACCGGGCAGAGGTATGAGAATAGAGGGGACTCCCAACAAATTAATTTCAGCACTAATTGAACCTCCAGCACGAGAAACAATTAGGTCAGCCGAATTAAGTACTATTGGCATTTGTTCCTCATACTCTACAGCTCTGTAATCGATGTCAATCTGGGGAGTCAGGTGGCCAATCTCTTTCCAGTCCCTGCTTCCGATTATGTGGTAAATGGTGAGATTCGGGACTTCTTCTAAACTAGGCAAAGCGTTCAGTATTGACTTATTTATTTTTAAAGACCCTAATGAGCCACCTGTAATAACTACTAATTTATTTTCTATCGGAATTCCGAGTTGACTTCGATGCAGAGACTTGTCGCTTGAATTCAGATCAGTGATCTCTTTCCGAACTGGATTACCTGTATAAACGCTTCGGAATAATTCAGTGTTCTCATATGAAACAGCTGACTTCTTTACCCATTTACTTATTAGTTTGTTAGCACTGCCGGGTACAGAGTTCTGTTCATGGAGCACAACGGGTGTGCCAGTTAATAGCCCTGCAACTGATCCCGGCACTGCTGCAAAACCCCCTAAAGATAGTATGACTTTGGGTTTATATTTTCTGACATATCGGTATGCGAAGATAGTTGACTTGATCAAAAGACTTATTGCCCAAATTGAGGTTGAAATGTTCCTGCGCGTTAACCCATTTCCTTTTAAGGGAGTGAACTGAAAATTTGCAGCTGTTAGTAGCTTGTTATCAATATCCCTATCACTGGTGAAGAAATGAATCTCAGTTCTTTTTTTCCCTAAAGAAAGAAGAGCTTCTGCAACTGCTAAACCAGGATATAAATGTCCGGCAGTTCCGCCGCCAGCGATTACTGCAAAGGACTCGCTCATCTTTTCCTCGGTTGTCCTATATTTATCATAATGCCGATTGCCGCCATGCCTACCACAAGTGAGCTGCCACCATACGATATGAATGGGAGTGGCAACCCTGTATTGGGCATTTGTCCGATTGTTACTCCGATATTGACCAATGCTTGAACAGCAAACCAACTCGTAATACCCATCGCTATTAGGTAGCCAAATTTATCACGAGACTGCTTCGCTATCTGAACTCCGAAGAGAACCAAACCCACGAAAAGTGATAACACGATGAGGGAACCAAACAAACCCATTTCCTCTGCAATTACGGTAAAAATAAAATCCGTATGTGTCTCTGGAGTCCACCATTTAGATTTACTAGAACCGGGTCCTACACCCAACAACCCCCCGTTACTTATTCCTGTTAGAGATTGGAGCGTCTGCCATCCTGAATTGAGCGCATCCCCCTCAGGGTTCAGCACTGCTAGTAACCGTTTTCTTCTATACGGCGCAGCAATTGCACCGAGAACCAATAGAGGTGTCAGGATTAAACCAAACTTGAAGAGTTTATCCAACGGGATTCCCCCGAGGTAAAGAATTGAGCCAAGAAGAAAAAATATTAGACACATCGTCCCGTAATCTGGTTGACTAAATAACATTACGAGCGCAGGGAATAGCGCAAAGAATGGTTCACCATAAGCGCGTTTGTTCCTTAAGTCCTTTTGATAATCTGAAATAACCTGAGCAGTAAGAATCACAGTTGCGATTTTCAAGATTTCAGATGGCTGAAATGATATGCCAGAAATAGCAATCCAACGTGTTGCGCCACCTCCCTGAACACCTAATGGAGTGTAAAGCAAGAATAACAAGAAATAAGTTACATATAATATGGGACGTGCAAGAAGCTTGAGATTCCTATAATCGAACTTTGAAGCACAGTAAAGTGCGCCTAAACCCAAGATAAACCATATTGATTGCCTTATGGCATATGAAAATTCTCCTATGCCTTCCTGACTTGCGACAACAGAACCTGCCGAAAGGATCATTGCGATACCGAATACGTTCAAGATAAGAACTACATAGATTAACTTTCGTTGGATTGGAGTCCATGTACTTTTGGATGGCCGGTTTCCCTTTTCTGATGATTTCAACGTTGCGAACAAAACGCTTTTAATGCTTTGCGAGAATGAATTAGCGTTTGGTTGATCAATTATTGACATTTTTTTTCTCTTTATGAAGTTTGTTCACCTTGATAGCGAAATCAAGGCCGCGTTCTTTGTAACTTTTGTACCAATCGAATGAAGCACAACCCGGCGATAAGAGAACCACATCACCTGAGTCGCTCAGAGTATGAGCTATTCCTACAGCATCCTGCATGGATTCAGCCAAAGATACGCTAACTCTTCCTCTAAAAGCTAATTCGATTTCTTTAGATGCCTCCCCTATTGCAATTAGATGCTTTACACGATTCAACATGGGCACAACTGATGTTAAATCTAATCCCTTGTTGCGCCCGCCCATGATTAGTATTACGTTTTCAAAACTTTCAAGAGCAGCGGTAACTGAGTGCGGTGTAGTTGATTTACTGTCGTCGTACCATCGGACTCCTTCGTTCTCGCTGATCATCTCAATTCGGTGTGGGAGGTGGGAAAAATGTCTTAGCGTTTCAATAATTGCTTCATCATCAGCCCCTGCATGTGTTGCGGCTAGTGCTGCTGCTAGAGCATTGGAAATATCGTGTGGTGCTCTTCTGGGGAGTTCCTCTACTTTCATTAACTTGCGCCCCTCAACAAACAAGCAATTATTTGAGACTTTGCTATTACCTTTATCTAGCCCAAATGTTCGAAATCTTCCCTTGGAGGGCCTATGGCTCATGACTATTGCATCGTCCTCGTTAGCAAGGGCCACCTGGTCGTTTGATAGGTTTGCCCAAATTTTTGCTTTTGCCAATTCATAGCTTTCAAGATCTTTGTGCACATCAAGATGATCAGGAGAGAAATTTAGCCAAACTCCAATATCTGGTGCAAAATTCTGAGACTGCCCTAACCTAAATGACGATGCTTCCACTATAAATTTCGCCAGGGATTCATCCTGAATTGCCTCAACTAACGGGGTATCGGTATTTCCTACCGCCTTCGTCTTTATTCCGCTTAAATTTAGCATTTGATTTATCATCATCGTGACGGTCGTCTTCCCATTCGTCCCTGTCACAGCAATACATGATCGTTCATCGTACATTTGGGCTATATCAAATTCTCCGTGAATTAATAGATGATTATCTCGGGCAAATTTGAGCGCAATATGGTCATCTGGTAAGCCTGGCGTTGGAAAAATCGCTTGTAAACCTTTTAAGTAGACTTCGCAGTCAGAATCATCATGACAAGAGTAAATTTTGCTATGAAATTTTTTAGCCATTGCCAATGCCGATTCCGTTGGGGAATCATCAAATAGATGAAGAGCGAATCCTTTTCCGTTTAAAAACTTCGCAACAGATTGCCCGGTAAGGCCGAGGCCATAGATGCCAATCTTTGATCCGGTTTCAATAGTTGTCCCACTCATGGAACAAACACTTCCCTAAAATCTGAGACCTCGACGAAGTCTGCATAGAAGATTCCTAGGGCGATAGCTACGAAAAACCCGCTAATTATCCAAAACCTAACTATCACTGTTGTTTCCGGCCACCCGTGAAGTTCAAAGTGGTGATGGAAGGGAGCCATACGAAAAATTCGTCTTTGGTTCATCCATCGGTAGCCAACGATTTGGACGACTACAGAGATTGTTTCAAGTACAAAGATTCCGCAAATGATTGGAAGTAATAGTTGGGTATTGGTTGCCAGCCCTAAGCAGCCAAGTCCAGTTCCGATGGCTAGCGAGCCGGTATCCCCCATAAATATTTTTGCAGGTGCAGCATTCCACCATAGGAACCCAACACAGGCTCCAAGCATCGAAACAGCAACAACTGCTAAATCTAAAGCATGATCGAGCTGATAGATCTCGGGATGCCGAAATGCCCAGAATGAGATGACAGTGAATGCGCTGAAACACAGAGTAGACGAGCCAGCGGCCAAGCCATCAAGCCCATCTGTTAGGTTAACCGCATTGCTCATTGCGAGGATGATGAACGCAGCCCAAAAGACCCAACCAATTGGTCCTAAATCAAAAGATATGGAATCCCAACGAGTAAATGATACTTCTGTATGTACTTCAGTAAACAGAGCCATAAGTATCGCAAATCCGAATGCTACGGTTGAAAGGCCTATAATTTTCATTTTTTTGTTCAACCCTAGGTTTCTCGCGTTACGAATCTTTATCCAGTCATCCAGAAAACCAACGAATCCCGCTCCAAGAATCGCAAGCATCACGAAGAGTCCCGAACGTGTATAAATTCCGTTGTATAAATCTGAAATTATATAAGCAACGAAAGCCCCTAATACGACTGCTATGCCACCCATTGTTGGTGTCCCTGCTTTCGTTTGGTGCCCACCTGGCCCATCTTTGCGTATGGGTTGACCTATTCCTTTTGAGGAAAGCCACTTTATTAAGTACCTAGTCCCAAGAAGGGATATTGATGTGGATATCGTCACGGCGAGTAGAAGTCGAATCATTATCCTCTGACCTCCAAAGCTTCCCGCCCTACATCGCTATCCAAAAACGGGTACAGGGTTCCGCTTATCTCTTGATACGGTTCACAACCTTTACCTGCAATCAAAACGACATCACCCTGGTTAGCTGAGTCAACAGCATGGAAAATAGCTTCTCGCCTATCTGGATTAATGTAAACACGTTCAGCATCATCAATTCCTGCCAAAATATCATTGATAATCGCAATTTGATTTTCAGATCTAGGATTATCTGAAGTCAGGTATACATTCGTTGCATGTGTCTCTGCAATCATTCCCATTCGAGCTCTCTTTGTGGTATCACGATCCCCACCGCAGCCAAACACAACATGTGTTCTTGCATCCGGTAGGAGTTCATTTATGGATAACAGAATTCTCTCCAAGCCATCTGGGGTATGGCAGTAGTCAACGACTATGTACGGTTCCTCATTACTATGCAGTAAGAGTTCAAACCTTCCTGGAGTTCCTTTCGCACTTTCCAGACCTTTTGCTATGACTTCTCTCTCGAACCCAAGCGCCTCAGCGGTAACTGCTGCGGCTAGAGCATTCTCGAGATTAAATACTCCGGGAAGCTTTAGATTAATAACTTGCCCCTTCCACCGGAAGGTAGTTGTAAACAGGGTTTGTTCAGTGATTTCAACATCATTTAGCGAAAAGCTCACTTGGGGGATTTCGACTTCATTTATGAGCCTTTCACCAAATTTGTTATCACTATTTATTACTGCCAATTTTGAGTGAGATGGGCTGAATAGCAAAGATTTAGCTTTGTAGTAGCTTTCCATATCTCCGTGGTAATCAAGATGGTCAAGACTTAGATTCGTAAAGATAGTGGCATCATAAGTCATTTCAGAAATGCGGTTTTGAAGTAACGCGTGCGAGCTTACTTCCATTGCCAAAAAAGATACCCCATTTTCAATGGAGTCTCTGATTTGTCGCTGCAGATCTGGAGCTTCTGGCGTCGTCAATTGACCTGTTAGCGTTCCTATTCTTTCTGCTTTCTTTCCTGCTTCCTCGGCTATTGCTGAAAGGATATTCACTGTGGTTGTCTTTCCATTTGTACCTGTCACGCCTACAGTTGTTATTTCTCGTGATGGAAATTCATAAAATATTTCAGCTATTTCACTCATCATTTTTCTGCTGCTGGAAGAAATGACTTGTGGAAAGTCAATGTCAATTCTTCTTTCTACAACCAACGCACTTGCTCCGCCTTTGATTGCGTCATGAGCGAAGTCATGACTGTCAACTTTCTCACCTTTAATACAGAAAAAGAGGTCCCCTCTGGTAATTAGACGAGAGTCATAGCTCAATCCATGCACTTCAACATCATTGATTTTTCCATATCTTTCAAATACCGTGTTTCGAACGTTTTCAAGGATCTCGTTGAGGTTCACTCTGATTCACCACCTTCATCAGGGTTCGGGCTATCTAGAGCTTGTTGGTTGTTATCGGATAGTTGAACTTCTTTAAAGGGAGATATTTGATAGTGCCGCAGAGACCAAGCTGCTATGTCACCAAATAAGGGGGCCGCAACATGACTTGCGTAGAATAGTTCTTCGATCGGAGCCGGATCGTCAATGATAACTATCATTGAGAGCTCTGGCTTTTGCGCTGGGAAAAACCCAGTTACTGTTGATGTATAGTGACGCTGGCCATTTTTATCTAAGTACGGGTCGAATTGGCCGTTGGGCATTTCATAGCTATTCTCAGGTGAAAAATACTTCCAAGATGTTCCTGTTTTTGCGGCAATTTTATACCCATTTACTGAAGCCCTTTCTGCTGTTCCATTGTCTACTAC
>DBHP01000107.1:17427-20613 GCA_002295705.1 Candidatus Neomicrothrix sp. UBA825
GCAAGACGCTGCATATTCCCACGTGAATCTACAATATGGCTTACGAGTCGTGGCGCCACGAATATTCCATCATTCGCTATTGCAGAATAGGCACTCACTAGCTGGAGTGGAGTTACAGATATCCCATGCCCTAAAGCAATCGTATTTAGGTTTGAGGGGTCCCAATTATTTAGACTATGGAGGATCCCTTGCGATTCGTAAGGAAACTCAAGCCCTGAAGCCTGACCGAAGCCGAACTTTCTGAGGTAGTCGTGTAGCTTTTGTTGACCTAATTCTTGCGCCCAAATTATCGTTCCAGTATTGGAGGAGTGCGTGAGTATCCCCTCTATGCTCATTTCTTGCGTTTCGTATTCGTATTCGTCGCGCCACACCTCTGTTTCCGTGTTGCCTTCATTGTTTTCCCATTCCAATATCACTGTGTCTGGGATATCTCTTTTGCTACTTCCTATTCCAAGACCTTCATTGATCACGCTTGCAAAAGTCATTGCCTTTAGTACAGATGCAGGTTCATAACTGAGTGTTACTGCCTGATTATGCGATGTTGAAACGACTTCGCCGGTCTCAATTGTAACCATGGATGCCATTGCTAGGATTTCTCCTGTCGATGGCTTTTGTATAATTACAATTCCACCTTTCGCTTGCGCTTCTTGAATTGTCTTTGATAATTCAAGTTCTACTTGCGACTGCAGAGCCCTGTCTATTGTCAAAATAAGATCAGAACCATGAACGGCTTTACGAATAGTCTCTGCTTCTGTTGGGATTGTACTTCCATCAGCGCTTAGCTCAACTCGTTGAATTCCGGTTGTGCCCTTAAGTTCTTGCTCGTATTGCAATTCCAAGCCTGAGCTTCCGAGATTATCAACTGTCACTCCTCCAAGAACTCCCCTTGCAAGTTGATCTCCAGCTACGTGAAATCGTCGAGGTTCATAATCAACGTAAACCCCTCCTAAATTTAGATTTTGGATCGCTTCGGCAGACTCAAGAGTTGCTTGTCTAACTATGTATTCAAAGCGGGTAGGCGAATTGAATTTTGTAAGTATTGTCTTTGCTTCTTGCATTTCGTCAACACCTGGTAGATCAAGAATATTTGCAAGTATCTGTGACTTTTCCACTCCGTTGTCTGTGAGTTGGGGGTCAATATAGATGTAAGGTTGCGGAAATGAAATTGCTAGCTCATACCCATTTCGATCTAGAATTGAGCCGCGCTCTCCCTTTATTTCACGATCAATTACTCTTTGGTTTACTCCCCTTTCCTCGTATTTTGTGTTATTAAATATCGATAAGTCGATTAAACGCCAACTGATAAATAGGGTGCAGAACCCTAATATAACTAAAAGGAAATGCCGTCTTTTATCTTCGGAGTAAACTGCGGCTTGCGTCACGGTTCCTGCCTTTGGGAACTAATTTGACGCCACTGCCACCCTTGTAAAGTCTCATTTGATAATGGGTCTAGGTATATTGTGATCTCTGGAATGACCATCCCTAATCCGTTAATCGTTTCAAACTCTTCACCTGGTTCCGCAAGGGCAATTCTCATTATTCTTTTTGTTGATTCCAGCTGAGCTATATCAAACATCAGTGACCTGTTATCAGAGTCCAATTCTGCTATTGACTCTGAGAGGTCATCGATTTGGGTCTGGCGCTGAACGATCATGGCGCTGAGGAGCATTCTGCTAAAAAACCCGATTGAAATAAGGAGTATTAGAATAATGCCTATGGAACGAAACCATGATTTAGAGTTATTTACTAACTCAAGTTTAGGTTTCCCTACCTGAGGTGGGCTCTTGTCAGTTAATGGAAAAACTGCCATTACGACTCACTTACCTTTTCAAATTTTCGCAGAAGCGCTGAGGAGGCTCTGGGATTTCTCAAGGTCTCTTCGCTGGTTGCCCTTTGAGCTTTTCGTGCCAGCAATAATATCTCTTTCGGTTGACGGACCTCAGGGTGATATTTTGAATTGCTGGTGTTAAGGCCAGCCAGTTGTCTGAGTGTTCGTTTAACGACCTTATCTTCACCTGAGTGGTAAGAGAGCACGACGCCGCGACCACCGATTTTGAGAAGTCGTATTGCTTCCCGAATGGACGATTCCAGTATCTCTATCTCGCAATTTACGGCAATACGTAAAGCCTGAAAAGATCTTCTAGCGGGATGCCCTGGAGACCGCTTAGAACGCGCTGGTATTGCGTCGCGGATTATGTCTGCTAATTCTTTCGTAGTGAGGATAGGGCGCATGGAGACGATGGCTCTGGCTATACGTTTTGAATACTTTTCATCACCATAGTTATAAAGCAAAGAGGCTAGTTCCTCTTGAGTTGCCTCATTTACATATTCTCCAGCAGTAATTTGTGACTCTGGGTTCATTCTCATATCCAGAGGACCCTCATTTCTGAAAGAGAATCCCCTAAGTGGATTGTCTAGTTGGTATGAGGAAACTCCTAAATCAAATAGAAAACCTGATAGTTTCTGGTTCCCGATTTGTTTAGCAACACCTGAAAGGTCATCAAATCGACCGTGAATGAGAGACACTCTGTTTGCAAACTGCGCTAATTTGGAATTCGCAGCTGCCAAAGCTTCTGGATCTTGATCAATTCCGATTACATTCAAATCTTCTCTTGATTTTAAGATTCCATAGCTATGGCCGCCGCCACCGATTGTGGCATCAAGGATAGGTCCAGAGGGAACTGTGGAAAAGATTTCCGTTACGCTCTCAGCCATGACAGGAATATGAGAAAAGGGGGGTGGAGAAAAACGGGTGATCCGGCGACCAGAAAGACCGGTCGCCGGATCCAGGGGAGACCCGTTGGTGGTTGGACTTATATATTTTGATTCATTCATAGTTTTCTATTCATCGCTTTTCGGCAGTCTCTCGGACAATAGACGTGCGTCGGGATTTCTCCCCGATCGAACTAGATAGCAAGCGGGCGGAGTAGAGGCTCGTATCTCATCACCCGAAAGACTGCCCAGAAGCGATGAATTTATTTCTTAGTTATCACCCGTCACCTTCTCCCTTTATCTTTGTTCTGACCCTTTTCATAACCAGACGCTTTCTGTTAATTCGCTTTCAGGCTCTCCTTCAATACGATTCCATTCATTCGGAATCCATATCTCAAGTCTGTTAATGACACCAATAACGACTGCTTCTCGCTCTAGGCCTATTTCATCTCGCAGTTTTGTTGGGATTGCTAT
>DBHP01000108.1:0-1740 GCA_002295705.1 Candidatus Neomicrothrix sp. UBA825
GATGACATGACAATAATCAATGAATCAAAAATAGGTATCCTCTTTGCCTCAGTTCTCGCTGGTATTTTGGGGTTATTGCTACTTCGTGCTGGCACAAAAGGTGCTGACGAAATAGTTACAAATAGTTCTGAATAATCGTACTTTTCGCCATCAGAATGAATCATAAAGATATAAAGATTGTCAAACAAATATACCTTTTGAGCTATTACTGAAATGATTGAATTTTGTGAAATGCATTGAAAATAGTTTTTTTTGCGTTACCCTCTCCGTTCGCTAGCAAACTTCAAAATTTCTTTAACCAAAATATGATGAAAGGTCCATAGTGCCGAAATCACTAGTCATAGTTGAATCCCCAGCGAAAGCAAAAACAATCTCGCGTTTTTTGGGAGATGACTACACCGTTGAAGCTTCCGTCGGGCATATACGAGACCTCATTCAACCTAAGGACGTCAAGACTGATAAAAGGTTTTCAGCATCGAATCATATAGAAAACCCCACTCTGATTAAATTCGGAATTGAATCAAATAGTGACGCACTCTCCGACCCCCTTGTAAAAGAACTTCGGCAGCAGCTAGGAACAAAAAGTTGGGTGCCATGGTATGTCGAAAGTCTAAAAAGCCAGAAGACTATTACACAATTAAAAAGAGCTCTAAAAAAAGCTGATGCCCTATACCTAGCTACTGATGAAGATAGAGAAGGTGAAGCAATAGCTTGGCATCTAGTAGAGGTACTTCAACCTGATCTTCCTGTATATCGGATGGTATTCCATGAAATTACTGAAAAAGCGATCCTTGAAGCTCTGCAAAATACAAGAGCTATTGATATGAATCAGGTTTCCGCACAAGAAACAAGAAGAGTCTTAGACAGAATCATCGGCTACGACCTATCTGGTCTAGCACGCCAAGTAATAGGTGGCGGAGCAACTGGAGGTCGTGTCCAAAGTCCAACCCTTAGAAAAATTGTAGAAAGAGAAAGAGAAAGAATACGCTTCAAAAGCACCTCTTATTGGAGCGCCACTGCAGAACTTAACTCTAATGATTCACTCAGTTTTGATGCAAAACTGATCGGCATAAATCATAAACGTGTTGCTTCAGGTAAAAATGATTTTAATGAAAATGGTGAACTCAAAAGACCAGAAGAAGTCGTTGTGCTTACAGAAGAGAACGCAGCGAAAGTTCAAGAACAATTTACCAACGAACCTCTAACAACAAAATCAATAGAAACATCACCTTACCGACGTCAACCTAAACCTCCCTTTACAACCTCTACCTTCCAACAGGAAGTAATAAACAAACTTGGAGGATCTTCCGGAGCTGCAATGGCAATAGCGCAAGGACTCTATCAAAATGGTTACATCACATACCACAGAACAGACAGCCCCGGTTTATCAGACCAAGCACTCAATGCAGCTCGTAAAGAGGTTGAGGAACTATGCGGAACTGATCACCTCCCAGACAAACCAAGAACGTATGTCACAAAAAGCGAGAGTGCTCAAGAAGCTCACGAGGCCATACGTCCAGCGGGCGAAACTTTTCGCGCACCCAAAGAACTCAGGAACGAACTAAACAAAGACCAACTTGCCGTATACGAATTAATTTGGAAAAGAACTCTCGCCTCTCAAATGACAGATGAAATTGGGGAAACAAAACGAGTCACCTTCGAAGGCGAATCTCCTGAACTAGACATCTATCACGCCACATTTAGCTCAACTGGGCGGACAATTACTCATTCAGGATTCAA
>DBHP01000108.1:2133-4388 GCA_002295705.1 Candidatus Neomicrothrix sp. UBA825
TTAGAAGAAGGCGAAAAAGTCACGGCTAAACACATTGACATAAATAGTCACGAAACTAAACCACCTGCCCGATTCACAGAAGCATCACTAGTTAAATGGATGGAAGAAGCAGGCATAGGAAGGCCTTCAACCTTCGCAGCGACGATTGGAAAAATTCAAGCAAGAGAATATACCCATAAAAGCGGTCGCGCTTTAGTCCCTACGGTTAAAGCATTCGTTGCTACTAACTTTTCAGAAAATGAATTTAAAGATGAAGTTCAATACGAGTACACGGCAAACTTAAATCAGAAATTAGACCTCATTGCCGACGGAACTCTTGACCGGGATGATTTCCTAAATGATTGGTACTTTGAAACAAGTGGATGGGAATCAAGAATTGATAATATCCAAAACCAAATCAAAGTTGATCTACCCCGAATCCGCCACGAAGCTGCGCATTCAATTGGGCAAGATCAAGAAATGAGCCAGCAAATTTTTGCACGTTTTGCAAACCAAAAACCCTATGTGCAAATTTCAGTTGATGGCGAAACCGCATCCTTACCCCCAACGCTGCCCCTTGATGAATTGACCGTAAAGAAAGCCAAAGAACTTATTGACCTCGCATCACAACCGGATACTGTTCTTGGATGGGTCAATAGAGAAAAAGCAATAGAAATAACCTCAAGAACTCAGGTTGAAAGTATTCTCGGATATGACCCCTCCAAGGGTTTACCTGTCTACCTCCGAAACGGATCATTTGGCGAATATGTATCGCTAGGTGATTTCCCTAAGTGGCCTCCTATGTCATCAAAAGAAGGTCGCTTGATGAAACAACCACACCACCTAAAGGTCATTAAAGTTGCATGTGCGTATCTTCAAGCAGCAGCAAATCCAGATGATGACAATGCTATAAAAATAATATTGAACGAACCCAAGCGCGGAATAGGAAAAAAATCTATTGAATCTATTGAAAATATTACTGAAAGCGAATCGATTTCATTTAAACAGGCCCTAGCTAATCAAATAATCCTCAAAGATAAACCTGCTAAAGCGGCTAGGAAACTCATCAAGAATCTAAACTCCTGGGAATCTATAAATGTTGATGAACCTTTTGGGTTTCGTTTGCGTGAATTATTGATTGATGTCGGCTACTGGAAAGAAGTTTCGCGAATGGAGAAAGCAGAAGATAAGATTAAAATCCTAGAAAATTTACTAGCCACCCTCAACGAGTTCTCAACGATAGAAAACATCCTGACGACGCTATCAGAACGTCAAGAATTAAAAGACGCCCCAAAACCCAAGACAGCTTCACTCCTTGAAAAGATGTCTGCTGAAAATATTACTATAGAAGACGCAATTAACGTTCTAAGTCTTCCAAGAGAGCTGCCATTACAGGAAACAATCACTGTTGAGATAAAACCCCCACCTAAAAAAGGTGAAGCCACATTTAACCTTCTAAAAGGTGAGATGATCACAGTTCACAACGGCCCTTTTGGCCCCTATATTCGAATAGAGGGTGATGACTGCGGCGTCCAAACACGAAGCATCAGCGAAGATGATATTTTCTCAATTGATCTTGACGGTTGTTTATCTCTACTTGCGACCCCAAAGAAATTTCAACGTCGTCAAACGAAGACAATTATTTTGAAAGATAATGACGGGAAACCAGCCGTTGATAGCGTTTCAGGAAAGCCAATAGAAGTTAAGACAGGAAAATTCGGACCCTACGTAACAGATGGCACCACGAACGCAAGTCTACAACTCGGGGATTCCATAGAACAGATAACAAGCGAGCGGGCAAAAGAATTATTGGCCGATCGGCGTGCCCAACAAAACTAGATACTTTTCATGCCCAACATGATCAAGTGTCATTAAGACGGTACTCTGTGGTCGTGGAAAATGGTTCATCAAACCCTCAAAGATATGGAGACCGCGTCGCCGATTATCAGAGAGTTGCAGCAACGCAATGGGTTGAGAAGATTTTTGGGAGCTACCAGTATTTCCGCCTTTGGTTAGTTCAGTTAGTTGGATCATTAGGAGACTGGTTGGGATTTCTAGCCATAGCTGCAGCAGCAACAGAGCTTGGAGGGGGAACACCAGAAACAGCTGTTGGATTTGTTTTCACCGCAAGAATTATTCCGGGTTTATTTCTTGCCCCACTGGCAGGCGTTTTAGTTGATAGATGGAATAGAAAAAAAGTCATGATCTTATGTGACCTAGGGCGGGTTGCTATTCTTCTTTTGCTCCCATTCGCAACAACCGTCTGGCATCTGGTA
>DBHP01000108.1:4790-20867 GCA_002295705.1 Candidatus Neomicrothrix sp. UBA825
CCTGAAGAAAGTCTCACCACGGTGAATTCGCTACAAATGGCAGCTACATATGGAACAGTTCCGATTGCTGCGGCCTTGTTTATATTTCTTGGCAGATTTGCAGACAAGATTGAAACGTGGCCCGGAGCAGGAAGCATTAACGCAGATCAGATAGGTTTAGGCTTCTATGCTGACTCATTAACCTTCCTCTTTTCAGCCGTGATGATTTACTTCATTTCTATTCCTCAAAGAACATCAAAAGAAATTGCTAAAGACAGGAAAAAACCAAAACTAGATCTGAAATCAACAATTGATGAATTACGTGAGGGATGGGAATTCATATTTGTGAATCCGGTCGTCAGAGCGGTATGCGCAGCTTTGGGAGCTGGTCTTATTGGCGGAGGCATGCTTATCCCATTAGGGCCAATTTTTGCTAAGGACGTTCTTGGTGAGAATGCAGCAGACGGAATGTCAGTTCTCCAAACAGCGCTTGGAATAGGGGTTGCTATTGGAGTAGCTTTCATTGCTTTATCGCGACAACGAATAAGCCAAGTAAGACTGTTTATCGCTTCAGTGTTTGGTGCGGGAATATCACTTTTTATTGGTACATCTATGTCAGGGCTTTGGCCAGCGGCCTCACTTATTGGCCTACTTGGTGTTTTTGCTGGAGCTATCTATGTCCTAGGGTTCACGCTCCTTCAAATAAGCGTCTCTGAAAACTTGCGAGGGAGAATATTTTCTGCAGTTTATACGATTGTTAGACTCTCATTAATTATCGCAATGTCAGTAGGACCTTTTGTCGCAGCTACTTTCAATGGTCTATCTGAAGAATTCTTTGAGAAAAGAATCGCTATTGTTGGCTGGGAAATTTTTGTACCCGGTGTTCGTGTGACGCTATGGCTAGCATCGCTTATCATCGTAGGTGCGGGCTTTTTAGCCCTGACATCAGTCCGGAATATATTTGACGACCCAGAAAAACATAAAGAGGAGAGTCCGAAAAGTGAAAGCTAAGTTCATTGCTTTTGAAGGCGGAGATGCAAGCGGGAAGACAACACAGGCAGAGCGCGTTGCAGCAAAAATAAACGCTGTCTTTACAAGGGAGCCAGGAGGAACGCCAGTTGGAGAATCATTACGATCTATACTCCTAAACCCAATATCGCCGCTAGCACTTAGAACAGAGGCACTTCTCATGGCAGCTTCCAGAGCACAACTTGTCCACGAGTTAATCAGTCCGACGTTAACTAAAGGGCAACATGTCGTCACTGATAGATACATTTCTTCCTCACTGGCGTACCAAGGTTATGCGAGTGGTTTACCGATCGACGAAGTTCTATACTTATCAGTCTTTGCTACCAAAGAACTAACTCCCGATCTAACCATATTGATAGACCTGCCTGTCGAAGAATCCATTAAACGCCGAGGTAAAAGTCCAGATAGATTTGAAGAAGAAAACATTGATTTCCACAAAAGAGTAAGGGACGGATATTTAGAAATGGCTCAGATAAACAGTGATGAGTGGGTCATAATCGATGGAACAAAGAGTCAAGAAAATGTGGCTAAAGATGTCGATCAGGCAATCCATGACAGGCTTCAACTTCCGTAAGAAAAGGATAAAATGAGCCTCAGAGACCTATTCGAGGATGTAATTGATCAAGATTCCGCTGTGGCTCAGCTGCAGAAGTCCTCTCAAAACCCTGTTCATGCCTATTTGTTTGTGGGACCAAAAGGCTCCTGCAAATGGGACGCTGCAAAAGCTTTCGCTGCGCTAATAATGAATCAAACGAATCATGACCACAGCGAAGAACGAACAAAAAATTTGATACGGAAGGGTGAGCACCCAGATCTAATTAGCATCGAACCAACTGGAAACCAATACAGAGACGATGATGTTCAGAAGATCATTAACGAAGCATCAAGGACGCCGGTAGAAGGAGCGAAAAAAATAATAGTCGCTAACCGTTTTCATACTGCCAACGAAACTGCTGTAGGTCGCCTTCTTAAAACTCTTGAAGAGCCACCAGAGTCAGTAATCATAATTCTTCTCTCAGAAATAATTCCTAAAAACCAAATAACTATCGCCTCTCGATGCCAGCAAGTTCAATTCAATCAAATTTCTGATTCAAAGATGAGCGATTGGCTAACCCAACACGTTAATGATCCTCAAACTATCCAATTATTAACTACCGCTGCGAGGGGAGATATTGATAGAGCCAAAGATTTAATATCAGACCCCAATATCGCTTTCCGTTATGAATTGTGGAAAAGCACATTAGAGGACCTTAAGCCAGAAGGATATGCAATAGCGACCTCCGTCAATGAAATTCAAAAAGCAATTGATGATGCACAAGAGATTCTTGCTGAAAAACATGACCAGGAGATAAAAGATCTACTTGATAATGAAAAGCAGTTAGGTATTAAAACTGGTAACAGAAGTCAACTGGAAGCTACCCATAAACGAGAGATAAGAAGGTTCAGAACTGATGAACTTGAGTTCGGATTCTCAATATTTACAACTATGTTTCAAGAACAACTTCGTTCAAACCCTGATGAGGGGAGCCTTCAAGCAGTAAACATAATCAAAAAAGCAAACGGAGTAATGAAACGTAATGCGAATGAGAAACTTCTTTTGACCTCACTTTTGATCTCTTTATCTGAATTAAATTAAATGATTGCCACAGCGCAGGTCACTAGTACACTCTACGTTGCAAGATTACAGTTCCGCCCGGGTAGCTCAGTTGGCAGAGCGATTCACTCGTAATGAATAGGTCAGGGGTTCGATTCCCCTCTCGGGCTCAAAAGTTCAATCACTAATCAATACGTTATAGTCAGCACTTTTAGATAAGCTATCCATATGGCCGACCAGAATGAATTTGCCGAAAACGCAATGCCTTACATGGATCAGCTTTATTCACACGCCCTACGCCTCGCTAAAAACCCTGCTGACGCCGAAGATCTAGTTCAAGAAACATACCTCAAAGGTTACAAAGCATTTGAAAGCTTCAACGAGGGGACAAACCTCAGAGCGTGGTTATTCCGTATCCTAACCAATAGCTTCATCAACACTTATCGTAAAAAACAAAGAAGCTTTGATGAGCATGAAGTCGAAGACATAGAAACTGCTTACCTATCAAACAGTTTAGACACTTCTTCGAGTCGCCAACTTGGGATTAGTGCGGAGGATGCGCTTTTTGAAAGACTTACTGATGATGAAATTCAAATAGCTGTAGATTCTCTTCCGAGCAGTTACAAACAAGTAGTTCTTCTTGCTGATGTTCAGGGATTTTCTTACAAAGAAATTGCTGAGATCTTGGAAATCCCGGATGGGACAGTGATGTCGCGATTACACCGAGCCAGAGCAAAGCTCAAAAATCAACTAGTCGACTATATGACATCAAGACGATTGATTTATCAAAGCGATGAATATGCTACTGAAGGCCTAGAAACTGCAGGGGTAAAATCAAATGACTGATAATTTGAACCTGCCTCCAAATAGCAACTCTGGACTCTCGCGGAAAAGTAGTGAATTGAAAAAGTTTATTGAGTTACCACCAGAACATAAGTGCGAAGACTCGGAGAAACTTATCATGCGAGTCTTAGATGGCATTCCTAATCCATCAGTAATACAATCCGTCAGAAATCACTTTGGCATGTGCGTACAATGCACGAATGCATTTGAAATAGAAATCCGGTTTAAGTTGGCGATGGCACAGAAAGATACCGTGAAAGCTCCGCCGGCTTTGCAATTAAAGATAAGCGAAACTCTCCAAAGAATCGATCTTGGGGAAATCGGCATCGGAGATCTTTAATTAGCTTAAATATTTCTGTGATCTCTGTGTTTAAGGTGTCAGTGAACACTGATTTAGGAGTACGCTCATTATATGCAAATTTTAGCTGCGGAATGGCATTGGTGGTTAGCGGTGGTCTTGACTCCCGCTACTGTGCTGACAGTCCTGGCGGTTATAGGTGGATATTTCGTCAAAGTCGTTCGACCCAAGTACCCACCAAAATATAAGAAACCCAACCCGGAACTGTAACGTGGCCGATACATCGGTCGATTGGGAATTAGCACGACAAGTTGCAACAAAAATTGGGGATCGCAACAGTGCTGTATCTTCCTATCATTACGCGACATTATCACCAGATTTTGAACGTTTTACTGCCCAAGCAGAGGAGCTTGTAGCAGAGACAACTGGTTTAGTTTCTCAAATGGGAAACGCTCGCGGCAGAGTAGCGGACAGGCCAATGTGGATTGATGCAAATATTGATTCATTTCAACGTTTACTCAAACCGCTATCAAAAAAATTAGTAAATCCTGATGCATCATTACTAAAAGAATTCGGCTCAAAAGCTAGTGGTGCAGAAATGGGGTTGTTACTTGGGTGGATGTCCGGCAGAGTACTCGGCCAATATGATCTGCTAATCATCGAAGACGAGAATCCTGAAGACCAAGACATTGTCTACTATGTTGGTCCGAACGTTCTAGCTATTGAAAAGAAATATGGTTTTCCTCCAGAAGAGTTTCGGCTTTGGTTAGCTCTCCACGAGTGCACGCATAGGGCTCAATTCACTGGAGTTCCATGGTTAAGGGATCATTTTCTTGGTTTAGTTAATAAGACATTAGAGTCAGTAGACCCTGATCCAGATATGTTGCGTGACGCTGCGAAAAAAATAGTTGAAGCAAAAAAAACTGGTGAAGATATTTTTGAGGATGGAGGGTTGCCGGCTTTATTTACCAGTCCTGAACAGCGCGAAACGTTAAATCAAATCTCTGGGATGATGAGTTTGCTAGAAGGCCATGGAGACGTAACTATGGACCGTGCAGGCGCTGGTCATGTAACTAATGCTGATGTTTTTGCAAAAACCTTCCGAGCTAGACGAAACTCAGCTAAGGGCTTAACTAGGATATTTCAAAAAATCGCCGGCTTCGAAGCGAAACTTAACCAATATCAAGCAGGGGAAAATTTTATCGAAGAAGTTGAAAGTTCAGGGGGGACTGAATTACTAGACAGAGCATGGGAAACGCCAGAGAATCTTCCTAACCTTGACGAGATCAAATCTCCACAAGCATGGATCAACAGAATCAATAATCATTAAATTATTGGCGTTCCTTAAAAAAATACTTAAAGATGACCATTGTGATCAGTGACCTATTGAATCGATGTACTTTCCCTGAAGGTCCTCTGGAGTGCGCAGTCTCTGGAGGAGCTGACTCTATGGCACTTTTGGTACTGGCTACTCAAGTTAGTTCTGAAGTGAAAGCAATCCATGTTGATCATGGAATACGAAAGAATTCTGGTGATGAGGCAGATTTCGTATTCCAAACCGCACAATCGTTGGGAGCTACTTTTGAATCTGTAACAATAGAAGTACAATCAGGCCCTAATCTTGAAGCTAGAGCAAGAAAAGCGCGGTATTCGGTCCTCCCCGAGAATATCCTCACAGGACACACAGCAGATGATCAAGCGGAAACCATTTTGTTAGCTCTAATTCGCGGAAGCGCCTGGCATGGTCTTTCAGGTATCCGCCCTTCGCTTCAACGACCTATTTTGAAACTACGAAGACTAGAAACTGAAGCAGTCTGTCAAGAATTCAAAATTAATTATTTCAAAGATCCATCAAATGAAGATCTGCTCTTTCGCCGTAATCAAATCAGACATCAAATCCTCCCGCTTTTGAACTCCATTTCAGATAGAGACCTTGTCCCAATCCTTGAAAGGCAAGCAGAGATACTGAGATCAGGAGCAGATTTCCTCAAAGCTGAATCAGAGAAGGTAAACCCAACTAGTTGTGACGAGCTACTAGCAGCTCACACGGCAGTCGCAAGAGAATCAATACGGAACTGGATATGGGAGAATCGAGATGATGACCACCCACCGGACATTGCAACTATTGACCGAGTTCTCGCAGTTGCTTCTCTTGAAATGCGCTCCACTGATATTGGGTCCGGATGGAGAGTAGAAAGAACCAATCGAGTTCTGAGGATTGTTCCTCCAAAAGAAATCTAAGAGATACACAACTCAGTTCAATATCTGGGTTAGTGTGCCGACGTTATGAATCATCAACTAAAACCCCCAGGGCAAATACTGCTCAGTGAAAAACAAATACAAAACCGAATAGAAGAACTCGGACAGCAAATCACAAAGGACTATGAGAATAAAGCACCCTTATTAATTGGTGTCCTAAAAGGAGCTTTCATATATATGGCAGATCTTGCTCGCGCAATTTCACTACCTATTGAGTTTGATTTCATGGCGGTATCTTCCTATGGAAACGCCACTAAAACTAGTGGGGTTGTCCGAATAGTCAAAGATCTTGACATAGACCTAAGCGGACGAGATGTTATCGTTGTCGAAGACATTATTGATAGTGGACTTACACTCAACTACTTAAGAAAAAATCTTGAATCTAGAGGTCCAACATCACTTGAAGTTTGCGCACTGCTCGTTCGGTCTGGACGGCAAGCCGGTGAATTGGGACTGAAATACGTCGGGTTTGAAATTCCTCCGGATTTCGTAATTGGCTATGGACTTGATGTAGCAGAAAAGTATAGAAATCTTCCAGATCTATGGAGTTATGACCCATCTCTTGACTAAAAGCTGTTAAGAGTCAAGAAATCTTGCATAAGATACCCATATCAGGGGTGGAACAGCTCACACAGGTACTAAAATTCTGTGAGGGCCAAACCTAACAGGAGATAAAGTTGCGTCAGCTAAATATGAGAGGTAAGTGGGCTGAAGGAATACAGCCGAGAAACCTCATTTGGATCATTACAGATCGGCTAGCAATTTGTGAACGACCTGGAGGATATGGTCCGCAGCACAGAAAAGTTAGACGTGTCGAAGAGCTAATTTGGATACGTAGAAATGATTTCAAAAGAGTTATTTCAATAATTCCAGCAAATCATAATCTTCATAACTATGAAGAATTTGATATTGAATGTGTCCACCGTCCCGTAGCCATAGGGGGTCACCTAAATACAGTTCTAAGTGTCCTTTACTCTGATCTTAATAAATTGATCAAGAATAATGAACGATTACTACTTCATCATGAAGAAGTTGGAGATACTGTAGGCGGAACCCTTGCAGGTTATCTTGTATGGAATGGGTTTATTGAATCCGTTCCAGAAGCAATAACCAAAATAGAAAAGACGCTAAAACGCGTTATAGGCCCGGCAGGTAGGGAAATTGCATCCGCTTCAACGGATTTACCGACTCCAGAAGAGATGATTGCATTAGATGAAGAAAGATTAGCGGAACTAGAAGCCATCCAAGCTGAAGAGCAAATCGTAGAATAATTTCGCAATGGGACGAGCATTTCTTGGACTGGGTTCAAATCTTGGGGAAAAGGAAACTTTCCTAAGAGAAGCTGTAGATTCTTTTCAAAACCTTAAAGCAGTATCAGGCATTTACGAAACTGAACCAGTAGGTGGACCAGATCAGGATTCGTATTTAAATATAGTGATCGAACTTGACACTGATCTTGGAGCCCGAGAACTCTTAGAACAGGCGCAATTGCTTGAGGAAAGAGCTAATCGCAAACGAGAAATTCGGTGGGGCCCAAGAACGCTGGATGTTGATGTTCTTTGGGTAGAAGGCGAAAAAGTGAACGAACCTGATCTTGTAGTCCCACATCCGCGAATGAAAGAAAGAGCTTTCGTAATGATCCCGTTGGGTGAATTAGAGCCCCGGTTTTTAGAAGATTGGAACGACCCTAATGAAGGCGAAGTTCACCGATTGCGAGACTGGTGAAAACTCCTACCGTAAGAATAATAGGACCGGGTAGGGCAGGCCTAAGCTTTGCTTCAGCCTTACGTTCAATTGGTTGGGATGTAAGGACGCCACTGGGGAAAAAAGATGACATCAGCAATATTGAATCAGACCTTGACTTTATCCTGATCACGACCCCTGATCACGAAATTAGATCTGTCGCTGAAAATCTAAACGAAACTAAAGCCACTGTTGCCCATGTATCAGGAGTTACCGGACTGAGTTCTCTACTACCGCATCACAAGCGAGCTTCCTTGCATCCACTTGTATCAATGCCAACACCAGAAATAGGCAAAGAGAGGCTCCTTGAAAATTCTTGGTTCGCAATTGATGGAGACCCTACTATTGAACTCATAGTTGACGCATTAGGTGGCCAAAGATTTTATATAACAGATGAACTCAGACCTTTGTACCATGCAACGGCGTGCATTGCTTCAAATCATTTAGTTGTACTAATGGCTCAGGTCGCAAGGCTATCCAATGAACTTAATATTCCCTTTGACCCTTTTCTCAAACTTTCCGCCAGCACGTTAGAAGGTTTATCTGAACTGCAACCAGATCAAGCCTTAACTGGTCCTGCAGCAAGAGGAGATGAAGATACCATAAAAACCCACCTAGAATCCCTCCCCCAAGCGGAAAGATACTTATACGAATGCCTGTTACAAGCAGCGAAAGATATCGCAAACCCATCTACTATTAATGAGAGCGAATAGATATGGACACAATCATCACATCAAAAGATTTACAGAACCACCTAGACGACTTCCGAAATAGTCAAAAGTCAATAGGTTTGGTTCCTACGATGGGATATCTACACGATGGACATCTCTCACTTATTCGTAAAGCTAAATCTGAAAATGATGCTGTTGTAACAACAATTTTCGTTAATCCACTCCAATTCTCAGAAACAGAAGACCTTGATATTTATCCAAAAGATATTGAGAAAGACACTTTTCTTGCTAGTGATTCAGGAAGTGATTTTTTATTTACACCAACCTACGAAGAAATGTTTTGTGACGACCTCCTGACCACAGTTTCTGTTCAAGAGCTTTCTTCTGTACTTGAGGGCGCTTCGCGTCCAACTCATTTCTCAGGTGTTGCTACCATCGTCGCAAAGCTGTTTAATATTGTCGGAGTTTGCTCAGCTTATTTTGGGGAAAAGGATTGGCAGCAGCTACAAGTAATTAAACGGATGGCTCAAGACTTGTCGTACCGAGTTGAGATAAAAGGATGTCCAATTGTCAGGGAAAAAGACGGGCTTGCTATGTCAAGCAGAAATGTTTACTTGACTAATGACCAACGAAAAGAAGCATCGAATATTCCAGAATCGTTATGGAAAGCGCATGAAAAAATTAAAAATGGCGAGAGACAATCAACAGTTATCAAGGGAATCATTTCTGAACGTCTAGACAGGTCATCTATGATCGACATTGATTATGTGGAGCTTGTCAACGGAGAGAATCTTACAATAACGGATGAAATAGATGAGCTAACTAGAGTACTAGTTGCAGTAAGAGTAGGTACTACACGGCTGATAGATAATATGAATGCGTTAGAGGGAATTAATCTTTAACTTACTCATTTAAATCCCTGAAATATCGTCAAGTCCCTGCGAAACTTAGAAAACATGAATACACCGTATAAATATGAGAGAACAGAAACAGTCGAGGAATTAATTTCCGAATACTCATCTATTCCTGACGGAACGGGATCAGGAGTTCATGTCTCAATCGCTGGAAGAATCATGCAAAGACGTGATCAAGGAAAAGTTGTTTTCGGAAACCTACAAGATAGCTCAGGAAGAATCCAACTCTTTGCTCCTTCAAAGTCTACTCCTAACTTTGAAGCATTTTCAGCTCTAAACATCGGCGACTGGATTGGCGTCAAAGGTGAGGTCATGAAAACCAAACGTGGAGAACTATCAGTAAAAGTTGAACAATGGGAAATTCTTGCAGAAACTAAGAGATCATTTCCAGATAAATGGCATGGCATAAGTGATCCCGATACACGATACAGACAACGCTATGTTGACATGTGGGTAACAGAAGGAGCCAAAAGAGCTTTTATTCTTCGAAGCAAACTGATCTCAAAGACTAGAAAATGGTTAGAAGAAAAGGAATTTATGGAAGTTGAAACTCCTGTTTTTCACCCCATTCCAGGAGGAGCACTTGCCAAACCATTCATAACGCATCACAACGCATTAGATGCAGATTTATATCTTCGTATAGCCCCAGAACTTTATTTAAAGAGGTTAGTAGTCGGTGGTTTCGAAAAAGTATTTGAGATAGCAAGAGTATTTCGCAACGAAGGAATCTCCAGTAGACATAATCCTGAATTTACGATGTTGGAACTTTATGAAGCTTACGCAGATTGGAACGACATTATGGAACTTGCTGAAAATCTCATCGAGTACTTAGCTGTCCAACTAACCGGATCTTCGACAGTCTCTTTTGATGGGGAAGATATTGATCTGTCTGCGCCATGGAGAAGGGCGTCAATGATGGAGCTGATTTTAGAACAGACTGGTCATGCTATTTCATTGGAAACGCCGCTAGACGAGTTACGAGATATATGCAAACAATACGATATTGAAATCGAGTCCTCATATGGGCCCGGAAAACTGATCCTTGAACTTTATGAGAAGACTGTAGAGCCTAACATTTGGAATCCCTGTTTTGTAACAGAATATCCAAAAGAAGTTTCACCTTTATCCCGAGACCACCGACAGAAAGATGGCCTGACTGAACGATTTGAAGGAATTATTGCAGGACGAGAAATTTTGAACGGGTTCTCTGAGTTGGTTGACTCAGAAGAACAAATGGAACGATTTAAAGATCAATTAGAAAAGGGTCGATCTGGAGATGAAGAGGCTATGGGCGTTGACGCAGATTACATACGTGCCCTTGAGTTTGGTTTACCGCCAACAGGGGGAATTGGGATTGGAATTGATCGCTTGGTGATGATGTTGGCAGATGTACAGACAATCAGGGATGTCGTTCTATTCCCAACACTTCGAGCAGAACAGTAGATCCCCCTTCTTCAGAGGATGTTACTGATGCAGCTCATCAAACCTAGTAGATGAAGCCCTATTTATGAGGTGTTCAGTGGCTGCATTCAAGGCTGTCGTAGCTTCCGATTCAGGAAGACATTCAAGCGAAGATACAGCTTGACTTGTCCAATGTCTTGCTCTCGAGAGTGCATCAGCCACGCCACCACTTTTTCTGATTAACTCACGAGCCCTGTCTCTTTCATCAAGTGAAATCTCTTTTCCAAGCAAAGCCTCTAATTCATCTCCATACTTCGAGGAGAACGCAGATATGACAGGAAGAGTGTAGACACCTTCAATGAGGTCATTTCCTGAAGGCTTACCAAGTTCCTCATCGGTAGCAGTCAAGTCAAGAATGTCGTCAATGATTTGAAAAGCCATTCCGTATGAATGACCAAAAGCACTGATGGCATCAATATTTTCCCGAGATAGCTCTGCAGTTAAACCACCAATTTTGCAAGCTGTGGCTAAGAGCGAAGCTGTCTTTCCTGATATGGATCTTTCGTAAGAATCTAGCGATCGATCAATCTTATATGTTGATTGGAGTTCTAGAATCTGGCCTTCACAAAGCTCTCCGATTGTCTTTGCTAAAAGCCCCGCAACTTCAGTCCCTAGAGAAGCAGCTATTTCGGATGCCCGTGCTAGGAGAAAGTCCCCAGCTAAAATTGCCGTTAAATTACCCCATAGAGCATTCACAGATGGAACAGTTCTTCGTAACTTAGCTTCATCCATTACATCGTCGTGATAAAGAGAGCCAAGATGAACCAGTTCAACGGCAACGCCACCCAAAAGTACTGATCGTGATACGCTTTCCGCAACTGCTGTTTCTACACCGCTTGCAGCAATGGCAAAACCAGGCCGGACGCGCTTACCGCCAGCAGTTATCAGATGACTAGCGATCTCGGTTAGATAATCGTTTTCGGCAATAACTGACTCAATAAGTATTTGTTCTAACCTCGATAAATCGTCTTCTAAGTTTGGAAGAACAGAGAGTGACTTAACGAGCGCCATAAATTAAAGTCTAAGCGTGACATAACACATAGACACCTAAAAATGCCGTATGGCACACCTAGCACATTCCTGATGAGTGAGCTCATATAATGTGACAGTTATAATTTTTTCAAAAAATTGGAAGAAAAATAATCATTATTGCGTTGTACGTAATATGAAGCCTAAGTTCGACAATACGGTCTGACAGAAAAGCGGGCGCAGAGTACACTAAAAATGTCAGTGAAAGGTCATCACTTTGTTTGAAAGATTTACAGATAGGGCACGAAGAGTAGTCGTTCTGGCTCAAGAAGAAGCACGTTTACTCAACCACAACTACATCGGAACAGAACACATCCTTCTAGGACTAATACACGAAGGAGAAGGAGTAGCAGCGAAAGCTCTTGAATCTTTAGGAATATCGCTTGAAGCTGTCCGAGAGCAAGTTGAAGAAATTATTGGGCAAGGAGGATCATCTCCAAGTGGGCACATCCCATTCACCCCCCGTGCCAAAAAAGTGTTGGAACTCAGCCTAAGAGAAGCTCTCCAGCTTGGCCATAACTACATCGGAACCGAACACATCTTGCTGGGCCTAATCCGAGAGGGAGAAGGTGTTGCAGCACAAGTTCTTACCAAACTCGGAGCAGACCTATCACGCGTAAGGCAGCAAGTCATCCAACTGCTCTCCGGGTACTCAGGCTCAGGAGAACAAGAAGGTGAAGGCGGCCGTAAGGGTGAAAGAGCATCAGCGGGAACTGGAGGAAGAGGTGGGGATTCAAGCTCTTCAATGGTTCTAGACCAATTTGGCCGAAACCTAACCCAGCTCGCAAAAGAAAAGAAACTGGATCCAGTCATCGGAAGGTCCAGAGAAGCTGAACGAGTCATGCAAGTTCTTAGCAGAAGGACCAAAAACAACCCAGTCCTCGTTGGAGAACCGGGTGTAGGTAAAACAGCTATTGTGGAAGGTTTAGCACGGTCCATAGCTACAAATGATGTTCCCGAACCTCTGCGAGGTAAACAGCTTTATACGCTTGACCTCGGTGCACTAGTAGCCGGGTCCCGCTACAGAGGTGACTTTGAAGAGCGACTCAAGAAAGTCCTGAAAGAAATAAAAACACGCGGAGACATCATTCTATTCATCGATGAATTGCACACACTCGTCGGAGCGGGCGCTGCTGAAGGAGCTATTGATGCCGCTTCTATTCTAAAACCCATGCTTGCGCGTGGGGAGCTTCAAACTATAGGAGCTACAACACTTGATGAGTACAGAAAACACCTTGAAAAAGACGCAGCACTCGAGAGGCGCTTCCAAAAAATTATTGTCGATGAGCCCTCAGTGTCACACACAATAGAAATACTGAAAGGCCTTAGGGACCGATACGAAGAGCACCATAAAGTCACAATTACAGATCAAGCACTTGTCGCTGCCGCGAATCTCGCTGATAGATACATATCAGACCGTCACCTTCCAGATAAAGCTATCGATTTAATTGACGAAGCAGGCTCAAGGCTCCGACTCAAAAGAATGGAGACACCTCCAGATTTCAAAGAGATTGAGAATGAATTAGCTATTGTCACGAGCGACAAAAAAGCCGCCGTTGAATCACAAGACTTTGAAGAAGCTGGTCGACTTCGAGACAAAGAAAAAGAACTCATAAGTAAAAAAGAAACAATGGAAGCTGACATGAAAGACTCCGGAATTGATTTCTTTGACGAAGTTGATGAAGAAGCAATCGCAGAAGTTTTATCAGTCTGGACCGGAATTCCCGTATACAAACTAACTGAAGAAGAAACAGCGAAACTTCTTCGAATGGAAGATGAACTACATAAGCGTGTCATTGGTCAAGAAGACAGCATTAAGGCTGTAAGCCAGGCAATCCGACGGACTAGAGCCGGTCTAAAAGACCCCAAACGACCATCAGGATCATTTATATTCTTAGGCCCATCCGGAGTTGGGAAAACAGAGCTTGCAAAAACTCTTGCCGAGTTCTTGTTTGGTGATGAACAATCGCTGATCAGTTTAGATATGTCCGAATACATGGAAAAACACACAGTGAGTCGCTTGATGGGCTCACCTCCAGGGTACGTAGGTTATGAAGAAGGTGGACAACTCACAGAAGCAGTAAGAAGAAAACCATTTTCTGTAGTTCTCTTTGATGAGATAGAAAAGGCTCACCCAGATGTGTTTAATGCTCTCCTCCAAATACTTGAAGAGGGAAGGTTAACTGACAGCCAAGGACGTTCTGTCGACTTCCGAAATACGGTACTCATCATGACATCCAATCTCGGTACACGAGATCTGCGGAAAGCTAATCTTGGTTTCACCGCCAATGACGAGTCTGTTTCTTATCAGAAGATGAAAGAAAAAGTTACGGAATCACTGAAAAATCACTTCAGGCCTGAATTCCTAAATCGCGTAGACGAAACCATCGTATTCCACGAGTTAACAAAGGCTGAAGTAACACAAATAGTAGATTTGATGGTTGCAAGAGTCACAGAGCAGCTTGAAATGCAGGGAATGGGATTAGAGGTTACCGTCGAAGCAAAGCACTATCTTGCTGATAGAGGCTATGACCCTACACTGGGAGCAAGACCGCTTCGAAGGGCCATACAGCGGCTCGTTGAGGACCCATTGTCGGAGAGACTGCTCTTAAAAGAATTCACCGCAGGTCAAATAATCGTTGTTGATGTAGATCTTGAAATGGGTGATGAAACTGACAGTAAGATTATTTTCAAAGCAGTAGAAGGTTTCGAGCCACCCTCAGTGGAAGAATTTATTACGGCTGAATAGCCGGCATGCGTGAGTGTACACGCTTGTTGGCGGTACTATTCAAGTGTGCAAATTAAAACAAGATCGCTGGCATTATTGCTCTTAACCGTCCTCCTATTGGTTTCGGCTTGCACAATTCAATTACGAGTTAAAATAGATATAGCGGAAGATGGATCTGGTCAGATAACTGCGGGTATAGGACTCGATGAAGAAGCTAGGAACCAACCTGCTTTACAAAATATTGAAGAAGCCTTGCGAATAAGCGATCTAGTAGAAGCTGGTTGGGAATTTGAAAGTACAGGGCTTGGCTCTGATGGGAGAGAATGGTTTGAGTCAACAAAATCATTCACCAATCCTGACGATTTACAAAAAGTATTAAATGAACTGACAAATTCTCCTGAAGTTTTTACAGATTGGAAATTTACTTCAGAGATAACAAGCAAAACCCGAGATTTTGCTGTTTCAGGTGCTGTTGACCTTACAGATGGCCTCAATTTATTTACAGATGAATCTCTGAATAATTTACTAGAAGAGCCTCCATTGGGAATAGCAATAGAGACTCTTGAAGAATCATTAGGAACTCCAATAGACGAAACTGTCTCGTTACAAGTAATTATAAATCTTCCAGATCAAAGCAACGAAGAGATAATTGATGTTCCTTTGGGAGAACAAAGAGTCGTTGAAGTAACAGGCAACAGTGAGCATAGAGTCGCTCAGATTCTTGATTGGGTAGTCCTAGCAGTTATAGCTCTTCTGGCTCTATCTATAATTCTTGCAATTCTTAATTGGTATTTGGACAAGAGGTATGAGCAACGTCAATTACAACGCCGACCATCTCCTATTGCACAACAGATTCCAGGAAACGATACCGCGGGCTTTCAACAACCCTCAACTCAAACGGAGCGTCTGCAACTACTTGTAATTGACCCTTATGGAACTATTTTCAAGGAAGAAACTACACCCATAGAAAATCTAAAAGCGTTCATAGATAACAAAGAAGGAAGTACTGACCATGAGGAACTTTTAGAACTTCATCGCTCTGGGACAATGGGTAAGTTAACGGCATCTGAATTTTGGAATCAAGTGGGCTTAACTGAAAGCCCTGATTCTCTTAACCGCGAATATGTTAAAAGCTTACAATTCCGCAGCGGAGGAAAAGAGTTTCTAAAAAATCTTCACAAACGCGGAATTGCTGTCTCAGTCGTAACCAACGATTTAGCTGAATGGTCTACAAAAATTTGTGAAATTTATGGACTTCAAGGCATCCATCCCTGGATCATCAGTTCTGAATATGGTGTTCGCAAACCAGATCCTGCAATATTAGAAATACTAAATAGATCTTCGGGTATTGCTTACCAATCTTGTCTCGTGCTGGACACAGCAACAAACTTCCTTGATACTGCGCAAACTTTAGGCATGAAAACAGTCCATTTAAACCCCGAAGCCAATAAATCAGATGCTAATCAGAAGCATCCCAGTGTCCGACGGCTCAACGAATTTTTCAAAGGCCAATAATTCTTACGTAGACC
>DBHP01000071.1:0-1037 GCA_002295705.1 Candidatus Neomicrothrix sp. UBA825
TCTGATAACTATGAAGTCAAACAGTTGAATCAACAATCAGAGCCATTCAATTTCTCTACTCCCTCTGACTTCTTTTCTCAATTGAATACTGCCTTGTCTCCAGATCCTGTCTTAATTGAAATACCGCGACTCGCAAACATAAAGAAGCCAATCGTCATCCTCAATTCAGCTTCAACCGAGTCAGGAATGTCGTTTCCTAAACTATGCATAACGGTCGGAGACGGTGCCCATGTGCAGATTGTCGAAATTTTTGAAAGTGATGAAGTCAGAGCACTCTCAGTACCAGAAACGCAAATAGAAATAGGAAATGAAGCAAACGTTAAATATCAACAAATTCAAGCTAATCAAAGGCAGATCTGGCAGCTGGGAAAATTAGATATTAGCGTGGGCAAACAATCTGAGTTCAATGGAGCATCTGTTGGTTTGGGTGGTGCCTATTCAAGAATGGAAACAACGTGTCGCCTCACTGGGCGAGGAGCATGCGCAACACTTTCCGCTATTTATTTAGGAGATAAGGAACAAACTCTTGACTACAGAACGTACCAAGAGCACATAGGGAAAGATACACAAAGCAATCTGTTGTTCAAAGGAGTGCTTGATGACGAAGCATCATCAATTTACACAGGGCTTATACAGGTCCATAAAGAAGCATCTGGAACAAATGCTTATCAAACAAATCGAACGATAAAACTGAGTGAAGACACATGGGCTGAATCTGTCCCCAATCTCGAAATTGAAAATAATGATGTTCGTTGTAGCCACGCTTCAACAGTGAGTCCCGTTGATGACGACCAACGTTTCTACCTCGAGAGTAGAGGAATTCCCACAGAATCAGTAGACCAACTAATAGTTCAAGGATTCCTTAATGAAGTAGTGCAAAAACTACCAATTGAAAGTGTGAACAATACGATTCTTGAAATGCTACTAGCGAAGCAACAGTCAGGAACTCTCTAGTGGCTATTGCCAATCATCAGTCTGGCCCTAACCCCGCTAAAGAGTGGGAGCTACTTTGTAGATTGAGTGAACTTAAAAGCGGG
>DBHP01000071.1:1445-4136 GCA_002295705.1 Candidatus Neomicrothrix sp. UBA825
ATGTGTACACATGCAAACTATTCATTATCTGATGGGCCTTTAAATGCTCAGAACCTAACAATTGAGTGCTGGAAGCATGGTGCTCAATTCTGCCTATCAACAGGTGCAGCATTAACCCTGCCAGCAACAAGACCTCTCGATACGTTTCTAACAGAAATACATGAAGAAAACGTATACATACACCTTCCTAAGAAAGGGAAACAATGAGTGAGCTAATTATCACAGATCTACATGCCAAAGCAGAAGAAAAGGAAATCCTTTCAGGAGTCAACCTCACAATACTGTCAGGGGAAGTACACGCGATCATGGGACCAAACGGTTCGGGTAAATCAACACTCGCACATATCCTCATGGGAAGGCCGGGTTACGAGATAACCCAAGGAAACATTACCCTCAACGGCGAAGACATTACTCATAAACCCACATGGCAACGAGCGCAATCGGGCCTTTTCTTAGCCATGCAATACCCAGTTGAGATTGATGGGGTAACGCTGTCGGATCTATTGAATGAATCATCATCTGATATTTCCAACATCAACGAACTAATTTCGCACGAGGCTGACCTTTTAGGACTTGAAAAGATTGATATGGCACGCGGGGTCAACTCAGACATGTCAGGTGGTGAAAAGAAAAGAATGGAAACTTTACAACTAGTCGCTCTCAAACCACAGATAGCAATTCTTGATGAACTTGATTCAGGGCTAGATGTAGACGGCCTTAAAATTGTAAGTAGCCGAATAGAGAAAGCCACAATAGAGGATGACTTAGGTGTACTCGTAATTACCCATTACAGTCGTCTACTCGAAGAATTAAAGCCTGACCATGTCCACATTTTTGTTAATGGCCGGATCGTTGATTCTGGGCCTGCCGAACTTGCATATGAACTCGAGAAGACAGGGTACGAAAAGTGGACTACCTCATTAGAAACCTCAGTATCACTAGGAGGTCTTTAGGTCATGACTCAGCCTGACAGGAAAGAAGTACTTACCGAGGCTTCCATACTAAACGGCAAATATAAAACATTATCGTGGGGCATTTTCGAAAAGAATCTAAGCAAAACTTTCGTATTCAAAGACTTCGCAGAGGCCTTTGCCTTCATGGCTGAAGTTGCAAAAATAGCTGAAGAACTTGACCATCACCCAGATTGGTCCAATAGTTGGAATACAGTTGAGATTTCAATTACCAACCATCAGGCCGGTGGTATAACTGAAGTGGATCTCTATATGTGTGCAAGGATCGAAGAAACGGCAGAGCGATGGGGGAACTAGAAAAAAGCAAAGTTGCAATCGTAACAGGAGCAGCTTCGGGAATAGGGGCTTCCTTAACTCGCCACTTAATAGGTAACAAATATCTCGTTTTAGGCGTAGACATAAACTCGGCTAAACTCAATGCGCTCAAAGAAGACACAGGGTGTGCAATAATGGCCGGAGATATTGCCAGCGAAGAGTTCAACCAAGAAGTAGCAAGTCGTGCCAATGAACTATTCGGAAGATTAGATCACGTATTCCTAAACGCAGGTATCTTGGGCAGAAATATTGAACTTCAAGGAACCGAATTCGAGATCAATGACCTCGAACATGCCAGATACCCAAAAACAAGATCCATTAATTTTGATGCAGTAGTTTTCGGAACGGTAGCGACTACTCCTTATCTCGCTAGTACAGGTGGAGGATCCATCGTGGTAACAGCCTCAATTGCAGGACTTACCGCCTGGAACCGAGACCCATTTTATACCGCTACAAAACATGCGGCCGTAGGTTGGGTTCGCGGAATCGCACCCGCACTCCAAACTCAAAAAATCTCCATAAACGCAATATGTCCAGGAGGGGTAGCGACACCTCTCGTCGGGTTAGAACGCCTTGAATCTGATAACCCAAATTTGCTAAAACCTAAACAAGTCGCACACGCAATGTTAGAGATAGCCCAAGAAAATTCGACAGGTAAAGCTTTCGTGATCAAAGCAGGGCAAGAACCGCTCACCCAAGTATATGACTTCGCACTCATTGAGGGTTTTCCTGCATAAAAGGGGGTAGCAATGAAATTTTCAAGGAAGACAGCAATTGTCGGTATAGGGGCAACAGAATTTTCAAAAGACTCTGGCCGAACCCCAATGCAGTTAGCGACTGAATGCAGTTTAAAGGCTTGCGAAGATGCCGGAATAGAGCCATCACTTATTAACGGAATTTCAGTTTTCAGTGCCGAAAAGAATACAGAAATTGAAGTCGCAAGAAATCTAGGAATACCTGAACTCACCTTCTTTTCAATGATTCACCATGGCGGAGGAGCGCCCGGAGGTGTTATACAGCAAGCCGCTATGGCGGTGGACTCCGGCGTCGCTGACTACGTTCTCGTATACAGAGCATTCAATGAAAGATCTTGGCACCGGTTTGGAGCGGGAGTTCAAGGACGTCATCAGAGTCCCGAAGCATTTGATGTGAGCTTCAGCTGGAGCTCACCATTTGGATTACTTACACCGGCCTCATGGGTAGCGATGTATGCGACTCGATACATGCATCAATATGGGGCAACAAGCGAAGATTTCGGAACGATAGCAGTGACAGACCGAAAACACGCAGCAAACAACCCAGCCGCATTCTTTTATCAAAAACCAATAACACTTGAAGATCACCAAAACAGCCGGTTTATAGTTGAGCCGCTACACCTCCTCGATTGCTGTCAAGAGAGTGACGG
>DBHP01000010.1 GCA_002295705.1 Candidatus Neomicrothrix sp. UBA825
CTATCACCGGCTGCGCACATGCCGGAACTTGAAGCATATTATTACGAGCAATCTGAATTGAACGGCACACAAGGTTTTTGTGCCATGCCTGGGCAGGAGACACACATGACCTTTGTGGCCGAAGATCCTGACAAGGCATGGGCTGAACTCGGACAATATTTTTTAAATGAGGCATCTGTGTATTCCAAATGGCAAACCTCAGATATTTCGTCCGCTGTACATAGCCATGCCACAACTCCTGAAGAGTTAAGGGAAGAGGGGATCTATCAAATAGTCACTCCGCAAGAAGCAAGTACGCTCGACCAGGTTGTCCATCATCCACTGTGCGGGGGTATGCCAATTGATAAAGCATGGGAAAGCCTACAACTCTATGTTGATGCCCTCGAAAGCTAAAAATTGACTTTTTGATAGGCATTTCAAACAAAACCCCTACACTATGAACAGAAAATACAACGCCTAATTTTGCACGAAAGGGTGGCAATGGCGAAAAATTGGACAGCTCCACAAATTGCTAAACACAAAGTTAGTAATGGAAATGAGCCACTCGTAATGCTAACCGCATACGATGCACCCGGTGGCCGCATGGTTAGTAAAGCCGGTGCCGACATCATTCTTGTCGGAGACACTCTGGCAATGGTTGTACTAGGTTACGAAGACACAATGCAAGTCACAATAGATGACATGGTCCACCATACAGCCGCAGTCGCCAGAGCAGAACCTGATGCTTTTATTGTCGCAGACCTTCCATGGATGAGCTATCACGTTTCACAAGAAGAAACAGTGAAGAATGCTGCACGACTAATTCGTGCTGGCGCAAAAGCTGTGAAACTTGAAGGTGGTCAAGACAGAGTCTCAATGATTGAAGCCATTGTTAACGCGGAAATACCAGTAATGGGGCACTTAGGACTAACCCCCCAATCCGTTCTTGCTCTTGGCGGGTACAAGGTACAAGGAAAATCAACCAATGCTGCTGTTGAAATTTCCTATGAAGCGAAGGCGTTAGCCCATGCAGGTTGTTTCGCAGTAGTGCTTGAATGTGTTCCATCTCTAGTCGGGAAACTAATAACAGATTCACTCCCAATTCCAACAATCGGGATAGGTGCTGGACCTGATTGCGATGGCCAAGTACTTGTCTTCCATGATTTACTTGGAATCAATCATGACCTGAAACCAAAATTTGTGAGAACTTACGCAAATCTTCAAGAGATAACAGTTTCAGCTCTTGAAACGTATGCTGCAGATGTCAGAAGTAAGAATTTCCCATCGGAAGATGAAAGCTATCAATTATCTGACGAAGACGCCGAAGCTCTGGGATTGTATGGAGCGACGATTCCGAAAGATGAAGATCCGCTCGCGAGCTGGTAAACGTCGGTATTTTCAGTCAATGCCACTACGCTAGAGACAGAAAAATTTAACCTGCCCTCAGACCTGCTGAGGGCCCCGCATGCGGGACCAGAGGAGGTAGAAACTCGTAGTGAGCACTCGAGCATACGAACTAATGATTATCGTTGACGACGACCATGATGACGCAACGGTAGACCAAATAGTTTCACAGGTAGATACGTGGATCCAAGATGAAAATGGAAGCCTTGTGAAGACTGATAAGTGGGGGAAGCGAAGATTCGCCTACGAAATTAATCATAAAACAGAAGGACATTATGTTGTTCTTGAAATGACTACAGGACAGGTCAATATGGAACCTCTTGAAAGATCTCTGCGACTTTCCGATGAAGTAGTCCGCCACAAACTTATCCGATTGCCGGATCATGAAGCGCAACGAAGAGGACTGATCTAAGCTCACAACAAGAACAAGAGACACAAGGATTAAAAATGGCAAGAGACAACAACATAACAATTATTGGGAATCTAACTCGAGACCCTGAACTAAGATTCACACCAGGTGGAGCCGCTGTAACTGATATTGGTGTTGCCTGGAACGAAAGTAGAAGAAATAAAGAGACTCAGCAATGGGAAGATATTCCCTCCTATTTTGATATTACTTGCTGGTTTGACTTAGCAGAAAACGTTGCAGCAACACTCCGAAAAGGCGACCGTGTTGTCGTAACCGGAAATCTAAAATGGGAGTCATGGCAAACAGCCGATGGAGAATCTCGAAACCGAGTGAAAGTTATCGCTGATGATGTAGCTCCAAGTCTTCGTTGGGCAACAATTGAAAACGGAGCTATCCAGAGAACTCAAAGCCGCGGAGGTGGCGGTGGCTATGACGGAGGGACTTCAGCGTCAACTCCTAGCTCCACACCTACCTACGACCCAAACGAAGAACCATTCTAGATATATAAGGAAAAATTATGCCTCCTAAAAAAAATACAAAAAGAGCTAAAGCACCATCAGCATTAGACCGACGAGGGAAGAAAAAAGTATCTATTCTGACACAGGAAAAAATAGAATACGTCGATTGGAAAGACGTCAACCTCTTGAGAAGATTTACATCTGATCGGGCTAAGATCCGTGCACGAAGAGTTACTGGTAACAGCGCCCAACAACAAAGAGATGTTGCAATGGCTATTAAAAATGCAAGGGAAATGGCATTGCTCCCATACGAAAATCGAGTTACCACTCAACGAGGTGGACGCGGAGGAGATCGAAGGCAGCGAGATGATGATCGTAGGCCAAGAGAACCAAGAGAACCGAGGGAATCAGATGCTCCCAAGCAAAGTGCAATGCCATCACCTCAAACTGAAGAAGTTAGTGAAGAAACCGCCAGTCAGGAGTCAGCAGAATGAAAGTTGTACTTCGTACTGACGTAGACGGGCTTGGGTATAAAGGTGACATTGTATCTATTTCTGATGGGTATGCCCAAAACAAGCTAATTCCCCAGGGGTTGGCATACCTAGCAACTGCAGGAGCTGAGAAAGAAGCTGAAAAGATGCGGCAGGCACGTGAGTTACGTGCTTCAGAGGAAAAGGCAATGGCCGAAGAAATGGCCACCAGAATGGAAAATGAAACTTTAACCATCACAGTGAACGCCGGAGAGGGTGGCAAACTGTTTGGTTCCGTTTCGGCCACTGACATCAGCGAAGCTTTGTCAGATCAAAAGAACATAACAATTGATAAGAAACTTATTACGATCGATGAAAGCATCAAAGAAGTGGGAACTTATCAAGTAGTTATCAAACCTCACTCCGATGTGGAATTCTCTGTTTCACTTGACGTTGTTGCAGAAAGTAATTAACAAGTCACTACTTACGCAAAGCCCAACGGCAACAGGAATGGTGGAAATGGAATGAAGAATTCGTGTTTTTTGTCATTCTGTTTCGGATATTCATTCTTAAAGAAGTTACTCACAGATCCTGTCATCTAATCCACAGAAAAGTACCTAAAATCCACAGACTTTTTTGGTTTTCCTATTGCATGTCACAGGCATCTGGCACCATTGTATATAACGCATGTCTGATCAATTTCTTCCTCCAGATGAACCACCGGAACGAGGACGTCCAACTCGCGTTCCACCTCATAATGTCGCAGCAGAAGAAGCCGTCTTAGGAGCAATGCTGTTAAGTCGCGAAGCTATTGCTGACGCGATTGAAATTGTCACTGCTGATGATCTCTACAAGCCTGCTCATCAGAAAATATTTAATGCGATCACAGCGCTGTTTGCAGCGGGCGAACCGGCCGACATCGTAACGGTAGCTGATGAGCTTGAACGTTCTGGTTTTCTTGAGGGGTTAGGTGGCAACGCAACACTTATTGAACTTCAAGCGAATACTCCAGCAGCGACAAATACTACTGAATATGCACGTATTGTATTTGAATTTGCTCAAATGCGTAGATTAACTATGGCAGGGCGTGAAATTGCAGAAATTGGATTTTCTCAACCCGATGATGTTGTCAAAGCAGTTGATGAAGCAGAGACGCTTATGTTTAGTCTCGCACAAGGACGAGATACAAGTAGCTACTCAACTCTCGAGTCGCTTCTAGGGGAAACATTAAATCAGATTGAAGCCCGGGTTGAACGAGGGGATGAAGTTACTGGAACAGCAACTGGATTTTCCGAATTAGATCGGATACTTGCTGGGCTACAACCAAACAACCTTATTGTTGTCGGAGCTAGGCCAGCGATGGGGAAAACTAGTTTTGGGCTGAATATTGCTGCACATGCTGCAATGGAAACTAGTGCACCAGTACTGTTTTTCTCTTTAGAAATGAGTGAGTACGAGATAAGCCAAAGAATTTTGTGTACAGAAGCAAGAGTGGATTCGAGTAGGGTTCGTATCGGCAGGTTAACAGATGATGATTGGACCAAGATAAGTCATGCCGTAGGCCGTCTAGGTAGCGCTCCGCTATGGATTGATGACAACCCTAATACCACAGTCATGGAAATTAGAGCCAAAGCACGAAGACTAAAAAGTAGAGTTGGGAATATCGGAATGATCGTAGTTGACTACCTTCAACTCATGAGCGGCCGAATGCGTGCTGAGAATAGGCAAGTTGAAGTATCTGAGATAAGTCGAAGTTTAAAGATCTTGGCACGAGAGCTAGAGTGTCCAGTCGTTGCACTATCCCAACTGAGTAGAAATCTCGAACAACGGCAAGACAAAAGGCCAATGCTTTCAGATTTAAGAGAATCAGGATCAATTGAACAAGATGCTGATGTCGTCATGTTCTTATATAGAGATGAGGTTTATGATGCTGAATCTCCTGACCAAGGGATGGCTGAAGTTCTAGTAGCAAAACACCGTTCCGGTCCAACAGGAAGAGTGAAACTTGCTTGGTTGAAGCACTACACGAAATTTGCTGATATGGCGAAGACAAGTGATGATGATGCTCCAGCTCCTCAACATTATGAAGAGTATTAAACATGTTTCTCGGCGAAAATCTCATCGTTTATTTAGTTCTCGCATTTGGTGGGGCATTAGCAGTTGGTAATTTTTTAGCGTTGGTAAGCACAAAAGAAGCTCCTAAAGATAGTGACTTTGAAAGACCGCCTTTGTTTCGCTCGATTGTGATGATTCTGATAGGCGTTATTGCGGCGATTTGGGCCATTATCAGCTTGATTTGAAGTTAATTCTCCTAAATTCCGATTCACTCTCTATCCTGATAACACTATGGCTGTAAATGACGCTCAACGTCGATCTATTCGGGCGCAAGCTATCTCTATTGGTTTAGCAATATCACCATTTGGTTTGGCATTTGGAGCCCTCTGTGCTGAGTCAGGGATCGGGGTGTGGGAAGCGTTAGGTTTTTCATCAATAGTTTTTGGAGGGTCATCCCAATTTGCTGCTGTGTCAGTTCTTGCTGATGATGGGACTGTAATTGCGGCTATCACGGCCGGTTTACTTTTGAATCTTCGATCGTTAGCTTTTGGAGTCTCAATGGCGCCATCGTTGAAAGGGTCTCTTTTGTGGAGAGCCGGAGTGTCACAGTTAATGATTGATGAGTCAACAGCTATTGGTACATCCCAAGGCACTCATGAACTCAGACGCTATGGGTATCTTTGGGGCGGATTAAGTGTGTTTGTATTGTGGAATGCAACAACGCTTATAGGTGTCTCAGTTTTATCGGAAGCAGAATCCTTAATCACAGATTTAGGAATTGACGCAACAATCCCTGCAGCATTTCTCGGTTTGATTTGGAACAAGTTGGAAAATGCTAAACATAGAGCTGTTGCAGTTATCGGTGCAATAACTGCATTGATTCTTATTCCTATTACTCCCGCTGGAATTCCAGTTATTGCTGCTGCATCTGCGATTATTTGGGTTAGGCCCTGGACTATAAGGGAAGGTGATAACTATGAGTGACGCTGGTCTTGTTGTTGTCCTTTTAGGAGCTGGAACTTACGTGCTTAAGGCATTAGGGCCAATGTATTTTGGGAACCGCAGAGAATTACCTTCCAAATTCAAGAAAATAGCTCTCTTGTTGCCAACACCTCTGATTGCGGCTCTGGTTATAACTAGCACATTTAGTTCCGATAATGTAATTACGTTAGATGCTCGAATTATCGGTGTTATAGCTGCTGGTATTGCACTCTGGAAGAAACTTCCCTTTGTATTTGTTGTGGTAATTGCTGCATTCGCAACTGCTCTATTTCGGCTGTTCGTTGTATGACGAACTTTAGGTGTGACATAAAAACTAATCAGGAAAGTTAAACAGGGGATAGGATACATCTGTGAGCGAATTGACCGAAAATCTTATTCAGGAACCAAAAGTCGTCAGTAATGAAAAAGCTCAAAATATGTTTTCTACTGCGATGGTTATATCTGGAATACGCTGTGCTTTCACATATGTGATTTTCCCTATATTCGCACCCGCTTTAGGAATAGCCTCTGGAGTAGGATCGGGTATCGGCTTAGTGGCAAGCATCATTGGAATAGCTGCAAATTTCTACAGCATTAAGCGGTTTCATTCTTCCAATCATCAATGGAAATGGCGAATTACAACGCTCAATGTGGCTGTTATTGTCTTGTTAGGAGTGTTACTTATCCTTGACGATGCGTCACTAACTTAGGCATAGCGTAAACTTTCTTGAGCCACTATCATGTAAAGCAT